>JAPKZY010000084.1 GCA_026393535.1 Actinomycetota bacterium
TTTATGGTCTTGGCCAAAATAACTGTTGGTTTGCCAGAACCAAGGTTGTCAACTGCGGCTTGATACGCAGCAAACAATTTGCGGTAGTTGTGACCACCGCGAGGAAGATTCAGTAATTCATCATCGGACAAGTGTGCAACCAGCTGCAACAAGCGAGGGTCAGAGCCAAAGAAGTGCTCACGGATGTATGCGCCGCCTTCAATGGAGTAACGCTGAAATTCACCGTCGACAGTGGAGTTCATTTTGTTCAGCAGCAATCCGTCAACGTCGGCTGCTAACAGTTCGTCCCACTTTGAACCCCACACCACTTTGATTACGTTCCATCCGGCACCGCGGAACACTGCTTCGAGTTCCTGAATTATTTTGCCGTTGCCACGCACAGGCCCATCAAGTCGCTGCAGATTGCAGTTCACGACAAAGACAAGGTTGTCAAGTTTTTCTCGCGCTGCGAGTGAAATTGACCCAAGAGTTTCTGGTTCGTCAGTTTCGCCATCGCCAATGAACGCCCACACTCGGCTTGCTGAGGTGTCGTCGATGCCTCTGTTGTGCAGATATCGATTAAAGCGAGCGTGGTACAACGCCGTGAGTGGGCCAAGCCCCATTGACACGGTGGGAAATTCCCAAAACTCTGGCATGAGTCGAGGATGTGGGTAACTGGAGAGACCTTTTCCGTCTCGTCCGATCTCGCGACGGAAATGATCAAGGTCGTCTTCGTCAAGGCGACGTTCAAGAAATGCACGAGCATAAATTCCGGGTGCAGCATGTCCTTGGAAATACACATGGTCACCGGCTGCGCCGTTGTCTTTGCCGTGAAAGAAATGATTGAAACCAATTTCGTACAAGCTTGCAGAACTTGCAAACGTTGATAGATGGCCACCAATGCCCTCTGCAGTGTGATTTGCTCGAGTCACCATGACTGCTGCGTTCCATCTGATGTATGCACGTATGCGACGCTCTAGATGTTCGTCACCCGGGAACCACGGTTCATTATCCGCGGTGATGCTGTTGACATATGGCGTTGACACGGTGGCAGGAAAATTGACATCAGTGTGTTGTGCGCGTTCAAGAAGGCGCGCCAATAAATAACGGGCACGTTCAACACCGTGGCCATCGACAACAGAATCAAGAGAGTCGAGCCATTCCTGAGTCTCGCCCGGATCAGTATCGGGGAGCTGATGCATTGAGCCATCGAAGATCACAAGTGTCATTCTCCCATGATTTTTCGTAAAAGCCCGTCGTTACCCCGTCCCATGGTGAACAATCAGTGTCATGGAATTGTCCGACGACGTAATCGTTATTTATACAGATGGTGCGTGCTCGGGTAACCCAGGACCTGGCGGCTGGGCATGGGCCGTGGCCCCATCGGGAGACATCAACGACAGTGGCGCAGAAGCCAGGTCAACGAATCAACGGATGGAAATAATGGCCGCATATCAGGCTGTTATCCATTTTGAAGATGACCCGCGCGTCATTCGCATTGTTGCTGATTCCACGTATGTCGTGAAGTGTTTCAACGATGGCTGGTGGCGTGGCTGGCACAAACGTGGCTGGAAAAATTCTCAGCGTCAGCCTGTTGCGAACCGCGACTTGTGGGAGCCATTTATCGAACTGGTCATCAAACGTGGACGAGTGGAATTTGAATGGGTCAAGGGTCACAGCGGCAATCGCATGAACGATTATGTCGATGCACTTGCGGTGGCGCACACCCAGTTTTAGCCCGATTCGGCACTCCGCTAGGAAGTCTGCGACCTGATTGCGTAGCCTGTGGGGATGGAACTTAAAGGCGTCAGCGCAATTGTCACAGGTGGAGCATCCGGTATCGGAGCAGCTTCTGTTCGTCTCCTCGCAAAAGGTGGAGCAAAGGTCGTCATCGCCGATCTTGATCGTCAGCAAGAGGTCGGCGAGGCCCTTGCTAAAGAAGTTGGCGGCGCATTTTGTGCTGTTGACGTCACCGTCACAGAGGACATCATCAACGCAGTGGAAATGGCCAAGTCCATGGGCTCACTTCGCGTCCTGGTGAACTCAGCAGGCATCGGTTGGGCGCAACGCACCATCGGTAAAGACGGCTCATACGATTCGGCTGCCAATATCGAGGCTTTCAAGAAAGTCATTGCAATCAACTTGGTCGGAACATTCGATGCAATTCGTATTGCAGCAACTGCAATGAGCCAAACAGAGCCCTTGGAAGATGGCGAGCGTGGCGCAATTGTCAATATCGCATCTGTTGCAGCATTCGATGGCCAGATTGGCCAGAACGCCTACTCAGCATCAAAGGGCGGAGTTGTCGGTATGACACTTCCTATTGCTCGTGACTTGTCAGCATCAGGTATTCGTGTGAACACTGTTGCTCCGGGACTAATTGACACACCGATCTACGGACAAGGTGATCAGAGCGAGGCTTTCAAGGCCCAACTACAAAAGGGTGT
>JAPKZY010000075.1 GCA_026393535.1 Actinomycetota bacterium
CGATACTCGAACTTTTTGGTCCATAACAAACCTCCATGGTCACCATATATATGGCAACCAATTGGTGCGCCCTCTGGGGCTCGAACCCAGGACCTGCGGATTAAAAGTCCGTTGCTCTACCAGCTGAGCTAAAGGCGCGGAAGTAACGGAATTCGGAGCGAAACTCGCCCAGAACGCAAAATTCATCCGATTTCCATACTACTTCGGACCCGCCCAAACAGACCAACGGATTCTTCAGTATCTTTGTGAAGAACGGTGCCGCATCGAGAATTTAGTGATGTTGCCAGTGACCCAAGTGTGACCCCACCACCCCTTTACCTGTCGCCTCACCATCTCACGCCGCAGACGATGGGTCTTGAAGTGGCTCAACACACCTAAATACGAGTTCATACTTGCCACAAACTGTCGAGTCTCCTCCCTATCTGGCACATGGTCTGCTGCTACACCATTATGACGTTGTATCGCAGAAACCCAGTTTCCTTTGGTCCGCTTACCCACATACGTGCGACCGGGCAAGATAAACGCCCCAAGAAACGGGACCCCGTGAGAATAATGCTGCAGCGATATTTTTTTGGGGTGCAGTTCTAGAGACAATTCAGTCCGTAAAAAACCACGCAGTACAGGAATAAGCGACGCCAAGTACTCACGGTCAGGATGAACAAATACACAGTCATCGACATACCTGCCATAGAACTTGATCCCAAGAGAATGTTTCACGAAATGATCAAATGTATTCAAATAAAAATTTGCAAACACTTGGCTACTCAAATTTCCAATTGGCAAGCCGCAGTGGGGCGGAGAATGAAACAGGCTTTTGTCAGGCGGTAGACCATCCCAATCACTACGTTTTCCTTTAATTACACAATTCTCTTCTGAACGATTCATGACAATCACACGACACAATTCACTCATCAAAGCCTTGTCTGGCTCACGATATTTGTCTTCAATAAATTTTTCTAATCGCTGCCACAAAATATCTGTATCAATGTGCATGAAAAAGCCTTTGATATCAATCTTTAATACATAACAATCCAACGTGTCGTTAAGTGAACACCGGCGAATAAAACTCTCAAGACGATGAATACCAAACAAAGTTCCCTTACCAACACGACACGCATAACTGTCATAAATAAACTCTCGCTCAAATAAGGGATTCAATTTATTAATCACCAGATGATGAACGACACGATCACGAAAATCAGCTGCGAATATCTCCCGCTTCACTGGCTTATCAACGACAAAAGCAACACTTCTCCCAGGCCGATACGTGCCGGATATAATCTCATCACGCAACACGATGAGCTGTGAATCATAATCAACCTCAAAAGCAAGAGCATTGATTGTGTTTCGTTTATTACGGCGGCACGAAAAATATGCCTCTAACAAGTCCACTAACAATGTCACCCGTTTGTCATCATTAATGACCTCAACATCGTCTACCGGGAAAAGTTCTAACTGCACATCCACCCATATTTCTGAGAAAGAAGTGGGCGAGAAGTTCCCGCCCACGTGCAGAACGACATCATGATGAAAACCCCGCACTGGACGCACGTAGTTTGTGTTCGTCTTATTGTTGTTGTTCTGGTTCCCGTTGTTGAAGTTCTGGTTCCACGCGTTGTTTGCGTCGTTCTCAGACGAACTCCAATAGTTGTCAGAAGCAAAACCACCAACACCCACTACACAAGGACGTCATGATGACTCACAGGCGCCTGCGAGCCATACCCATCTACTGTTCACCTACAACTGCAGATAAACAGTCCCCTTGTCGCTTTTCAACATAATCATTGCTCGCTTCCAACAGCCATGACCATTGGAATTCAGGCGCCCGAACTGGAATTACGCCAGCCCGTGATCTGCTTTCCTATCGTATCAGTGAGTTCCATCAGCTCTGCCTGACGAACCAACGACAACAGTTTCAGATCTGCACATAAACGAATTTCAAGTTTCAATAACTCAAAATCATCAAGAAAAGCATCAAAAAGAGGTGCTTTGTTATGAGAACGATTGATGCGGTAGATGTCTCTCAAGAGCGTCAAACAATCACGCTTCATGTCCTGACCCAGCGAATGCTTAAACTCCCGAGAAAACCCCATCGTCAACTCAAAAATACGCAAGGTCAACTTATACACATCTTTGAAAACAGGGAGGTCGTTATACAATGCCACAAGAATGCCTGCCTATTCCTCAAAAATAATTTTCTTGTGTTCTCACCGCCGATGGCGGCCCGAACACAAATAGATGAATAGTTGAATAGTTAAAAAGCCCGCACCGGACGCACGTAGGTAGTGCCCGACTTACCGTAGTCGGCCTGGAGCCCGCTGTAGAAGGTCTGGAACCACGCGTTGTATGCGTCGTACTCAGACGAACTCCAATAGAGGCCAGAAGCAAAACCACCAACACCCACTTGCCGCAGATTGGTGTACATCAACATTGCTTCACCAACAGAAGGCAAAAACCAATCTGATTGTGAACCACCGGCATAATCAGACGCAGCCTGAATAGCACCACCCGCACATGTTGTATCAGCAGTGGAAGTATTGCTCGCTCCAGCACCGACCGCTGAATTAGCCCATGCATTAAGACCTAGCAATGAAGAGGTGTAAGAACACCACTTCATCAATGGGTCCACAGCGGCTGTGCCAGCAGTTTCACCAGAAAGCCCACCCAGGTTTACGTTTAACAGTCCATTACTCCAACCCTGTGGCGCTGCTTCCAAATAATTCAGACCCACATACTGATCGTCGTAATCAACAAAGAAAATGACTCCACCACCAGGACCCGTCATGCCAATCTTGCACAACGATGTGCCGCCCACACCGCAAATTGATAGTTGCGTGATCGCAACAGTCGCATTCGTGCCATTTGTGCCATTTGTTCCAGCAGCACCCGTGTCGCCCTTCGCACCAGCAGTGCCAGCAACACCCGTGTCGCCCTTCGCACCCGCAGCACCCGATATACCGTTAGCACCAGTTTGGTTCAACACCACTTTTGTTTCAGTTTTTGCGCACTTTCCATTCTTGGCATAGCGCAACACATTTGTTTTTGTATCTGCACACACCGTCACAGTTTTTGTTGACGAAGCAGCAATCACACCAACCCCACCACCCACAGTGACACCAGCTAGAACTCCAACAAGAAGCACCCCAGCTGATCGGCGCGAAAAGGACCAGGACTTAAATAAGATCACGTCGGAACAATAGGTCACACGAAGCCCCCCCCCCCGCAACACCGGGGACAAGATCCATCAAATCACCACGAATTAGCCCGTAACTCAAATCACCCAAACGCGTAACTGGCTCAGTTCACCAGTGAAACCCACTAAGGGCTGGAGACTTTCGCTCCGCCTCCTAAAGGCGCGGAAGGAACGGAATGCGGAGCGAAACTCGCCCAGAACGCCGAATACATCCGATTTCTATACTAGTTCGCCTGAACCGAATACCTTCAGACCGCTCTGAATCACCCGGTTTCCCATTGTCTAGCCCCGCTCATATCGCCGTATAGACACCTTCGGGGGATTAGTCATCTCCCATTGACCCCTCCTGTGGAGGCCCCATAGAGATGTGACGGATAACTGCTCATTCGCTAAAAATTCCCCATTTTTCTGGATTAATTTTACTTTGTCGATTTAATAGGATCGGCAATTAAATTCACAGGAGTGGAAAAATGAAAAAAACAATTATTGCTATCGCTGCAGCATCAGTTCTTTTGCTTTCAGCTTGCGGATCAGATGGGTCAACTTCTGACACCACTGTGGCTGCAGCTGACACCACCGAAATGTCTACTGCCGCAGGCACCATTGTTGAAGTTGCTCAGGGTAACAAAGACTTCTCCACACTGGTTGCTGCAATAACAGCAGCTGGCCTTAGCGATGCACTTTCCGGAACAGGACCTTTCACAGTTTTCGCCCCGACCAACGCAGCCTTTGAAGCTCTTCCTATGGGACTTCTTGAGAAGCTTTTGCTTCCTGAAAACAAGGCAATCCTTGCAAAAATTCTCTCCTACCACGTTGTGACAGGGGAAGTAATGGCTGCTGACGTCAAGGCGGGCGATGTCGTCACACTTGAAGGATCTTCCATTGCAGTAACAACAATGGACGGCGTCAAAGTAAACAAAGCAAATGTGACTGCAACCGATATTGCAGCATCTAACGGAGTCATTCACGTCATTGACGCAGTTCTAGTACCTGCATCAGTTGATATTTCAAAACTGTAAATAACAATTAACGAATAGAGTCGGTAAGGGAATTCTCTTACCGACTCTATTTTTTTATCTACCCAATCGGAGACATGAGTATCAATGACATCCAACATCACCGAATTCATAGGGGTCTACGATGCTGACTCCACATTGTTGGGTGAGATCTCTTACTGGGTCGGTGCTCGTTTCGGCATCACTCATTGTTCGCTGTGCGAACTAACTCACGGCCTCTTTACTCAGAAGTCTGAATGGAAACAGTGTGCAGAGTCCCTCGCTATTCCCTTTCGCCTGTTTCATCGAGATGACGCCCCTGACGATGTCCTCAATGCTCTCGCCGGTGAATTCCCTGCTGTCTTGCAACGCACTACCAATGGCGTGACGGTGATTCTGAACAAAGACCAGCTTGAGCATTTCGATGGCCGCACCTCAGACTTTGCTCAATGGATAAGCGCACATCTCGCCTCCCGATAAAAACTGAATCAGGAAGGGCTACTCTGATAATTAGCGAAGCACAGCGATTCGACATGCAGGTCGGACTGCGATCACACCTAGGAGACGACGTGGCCAACATACTCATGGAACACCTGCCACCCTCAGGCTGGTCAGACGTCGCCCGCAAACAAGACATCGTCGAAATACGCAAGGATCTCACTCGCATCAACGGCACCTTGAAAGTGATCATCGGCGGCGTACTCGCCGTGTCAGCGGCCATCATCGTGTTACTGATTCAGCTGAACCAGAACATTTCTTCTCTCTAATTCCGCAATAAAACGATCACACCTAGGAGACGACGTGGCCACCATACTTATGGAACACCTGCCACCCTCAGGCTGGTCAGACGTCGCCCGCAAACAAGATTTTGAGCCGATCAATTACCGAATCGGCAATATCGAAAAAGATCTCATCCGCATCAACGGCACCTTGAAAGTCATCATTGGCGGCGTACTCACAGTGTCTGCCGCCATCATTGTCTTACTGATTCAACTGAACCAGAACATCTCGTCACTGTGAGTAAAAAAGAAGTAATTAGTCGAAGCCGACAAATGATGCCATTGCATCATTTGGTGCGCGACGTGAACGTACGTCGTTTGCTACGAATTCTTCATCAGGAAAGCCCATTGCAACACACGTCATGATTACTTGATCCTCGGGGATATTGGCGTGTTCACGAACTACTTGTGACTGCATGATTCCTTGACCGTTGATTACGGAACCGAGACCTTTAGACCACGCTGCAAGAACAAGACCGTAGGTTGCTGCACCGCAGTCGAAGTGCGCGATGGTGTCATGCTCAAGTGCCTTGTCAAGTGTGATCACGATTGATACTGGCGCATCGAACTGGCGGAAGCCGCGCATCACCCAATCTTGACGACGCTCTTTATCATCGCGTTCAATTCCCATTGCTTCAAAAAGTTGAATTGCGATTTCAACTTGACGATCACGATGTGGCCCTTCATAGCCGTGGTTCATTTTGATCTCGCGATCAACTTTTGAACCAGACATCATGCGCTCGGTGTTGCCTTTACGAATGTGTTCAAGTGGTTCACCAGTGACAACGTGATAATGCCAGGGCTGAGTGTTCATTGACGACGGTGCGCGCTTGGCGAGTTCAATGACTTCTTCAAGAAGTGCGCGAGGTACTGGTTGCTTCTTGTAACCGCGGATACTGCGGCGCTCATGCACCACTGTCTCGAATTCTGTTGGGGAGTTCTGATTATCAGCCATGAGTGTTCCTTTGCTCTCCTGAAACGCTAGGGCGTCCGTCGCGTCTCTGCGTCATTGGGTCATAATCCATTGCATTATTTTGGGGCCGGTAGTGCCCCTGCTCGGCAAGATGCGGCAAGTATTCTTTTGCTGTGACCATAGAAAAGGGCTCAACTTCTGTAGAAGTGGTCGACAGGGTCTCACAAGGTCCTGGCAACGAATTTTGCTACGCGCCGAGTTCAGTCCGCGAATCATTAATCACTGCCGTACACAGGTTTTCGACATGTTCGATATCAATGCCTAACTTGTGACCCAGATGCACCAACCAAATGAGTGATTGAAGATTTGACTCAAAGTCAACTTGTGAACGCACATCGGAACGCGCAGCTTGGCGATTCTGGCTGACCATGACAAATGTGGAGAGAAATATTGCTTCCAGGCTCACAATCATCGTGAGTAACCCGAATGGAAACTTGTCGAATTTCATTCCGGCACCAACCAGGCCCACATTTAGAGAAATCCAAATCGCGAACCACACACCGTGCAAGTAGACAAAGTTCAATGAGCCAGCGAACTTCGTTACCTTGTCAGCGGCACGATCTTGAAATTCACGAGCGTGCTGCCAACGTGACCTTTCACTCGACACCTTCCAATGTTCAATATTAAAAACCTTGCCGTCTTCGTTGCCGTCAAACTTGTCCATTAGTCGACAAGCCTCACAAGTAAGAGGTGAATGATTTGTGAAGTCTGTGTGGCTCATATGCCAACAGTACGACTATTAGTCCATGCCAAATTGGCTATGCAGGATCAGCCGTGGCCGGGAATGTTCTTCCAAGGACCACCGTCAGAGCGTGGCTCTTTCGGAAGACCAAGTACTTGTTCGCCAACAATGCCGCGCTGTACCTGGCTGGTACCTGC
>JAPKZY010000090.1 GCA_026393535.1 Actinomycetota bacterium
CGGCAAATGGCAACACGTTGTACGCGATTGGGCGCGCAAATTTCTTTGGTGCTGGCGAAGCGACTGCGTTGCCATCAAAAGTTAGGACGGCAGCTTTGTCATACATTGCGCGAGATTGTTCATCGAGTTCATCAACACCAGCAAGACCAGCGCCGCTGACTGCTTGATATGTACTAGCAATCATTTTCAACAAGCCTGCTTCATCATGCAATGGCTTCAACACCGGCATTGCAGCCATAGTGGTGCAGTTGGGATTCGCAATGATTCCCTTTGGTGTGTTGTGCGCAAGATGTCCGTTTACTTCGCTGACAATGAGTGGCACTTCAGGGTCCATACGAAATGCGCTGGAATTATCAATAACAATGACTCCGGCAGCAGCAAACCGTGGTGCTAATTCGCGTGATGAAGTCGCACCGGAAGAGAACAACGCAATGTCCAGGCCTGACGTGTCTGCAACAGCGGCGTCTTCCACGGTGATGTGTCCGCCAGCCCACGGCAAGGTGGTGCCCGCCGAACGTGACGAGGCAAAGAACCGCAGTTCAGTGATAGGAAAATTCCGTTCAGCCAAAAGGGTGCGCATCACGCTGCCTACTTGACCTGTTGCTCCGACTACTCCTACACGCATGGGACTTGAGGCTAATGGCTCCGAGCGACGAGCCACCAGTGACTTTTATTAGCAACGTCTAGATCGCGTTGCACCACGGTGGTTCCTCTGTATGAGACGGGCTTTTGTGGCTTACCAGGGTGATGCAAAATGGCCACATCGTCAAGATCGATGCCGGATGCTTCTAGCAAATTCAGAACCCTTTTCGGGTCAAGACGGTTGGCCTGCCAGCCAAAGCGAGTTGACCAGCGCCACTGCGACAACCGAGCCCCAACGACAGGGATTCGCCACAACTGACGCATCACCACACCGGCTGGAACGAGCAGCAAATCAGCAGGCACCCAGGTGCGGTAGTTCAGCGCCACATAACCGCCTGGCTTGACGATACGAAACGCTTCACTGGTGAGACCAAGTGCATCACTGGCTTTGCAGTGCTGCAACGTGATGTACGAAAAGACCGCATCGATAGAAGAGTCATCAACAGAGATTGTGCTTCCGTCTGCGATGTGCACCGTGCGTAGCGCACCGACACGACCAAAACGTGAAACTGTTTCACGACAACGCTCTAAGAACGCAGCATCAACATCAGTGGCAATAGTGACAGCAAACTTGCGCGAGAAAGCAGATGTCATTCGTCCGATTCCAGAACCAATTTCCAACATGGTTGCGCCAGATGCAAATGAATTCCATCCGAGACGATCGAGATAGATATCAACTTCCACATCGCCGGTGTGAACAAATTCTTCAAGAGTGAGTTTTGCGCCAGTTTGATTGTTGAACACCCAACCTGTGTCTCGCACTACTTCGTCAGCATTACGACGCATCTCTGCACGCGTACCAGCAGCGCGCCACGGAATCAGTTGTCGACGAGCGGTCACCATCTACTGAGTCTTACAGGCGTTCTACTTGCGCTCTGGTAATGGCGCCGTATAGGCGGTACCCGAGTCAAGACCAAAAGCCGTATGCAGAGATCGCACAGCAGATTCCATATCTTTTGCAGCAATAACCACAGACACACGAATAGTGCTGGTGGAGATCATATGAATGTTGATGTTGTTGTCCGCAAGAACACGGAACATCTTTGCAGCAACACCAGGACTGGTTTTCATGCCAGCACCCACTAAGGAAACTTTTGCAATTTCGGAATTATGTGTTACGCCACTCGCTCCGATTTCTGAAGAAACTCGCGACACAATGTCTTCAGCAACTTTCATATCTGCCTTTGGAACAGTAAAAGAAATGTCAGTAAGACCGTCTTTCGACGTGTTCTGCACGATCATGTCGACGTTGATGTTCGAGTTAGCGAGGCTTTCAAACAAAGCCGCAGAAATACCCGGCTTGTCTGGCACACCAACAATGGTGACTTTGGATTCGCTGGCATCGTGTACGACACCAGAGATGATGGGCGCTTCCATTGAGCTGTCTCCTTGTGATTTTTCGTCGCTGACCCATGTGCCGTGTTCCCAGGTGAAACTGGAACGCACATGAATCGGAACGTTGTGATTACGGGCAAATTCAACTGAACGCAGCGCAAGAACCTTGCTACCACTACCAGCCATCTCAAGCATCTCTTCAAATTGCAAACCACCAAGCTTGCGCGCTTGCGGCACGATGCGAGGGTCTGCTGTAAAGATGCCGGTGACATCGGTGTAAATCTCACACACATCTGCATTCAAAGCAGCAGCTAACGCAACAGCAGTGGTGTCGCTTCCGCCTCGGCCCAATGTGGTGATTTCTTTATCTGTTGAGACTCCTTGGAAACCGGCAACGACCACAACCTTGCCTTCAGCAAGTGCTTCACGAACCCGGTCGCCCTTGATTTCTGAGATTTTGGCCTTGGTGTGCACGGTGTCTGTGATGATGCCGGCCTGAGAACCAGTGAAGCTGACGGCCTCGACACCAATGCCAGCAAGGGCTATGCACAAAAGAGACATCGAAATACGCTCGCCAGTAGTGAGAAGCATGTCCATTTCACGGCCAGGAAGGACATCTGAGACTTGATTAGCAAGAGACAGCAAGTTGTCAGTGGTTTTACCCATGGCAGAGACCACCACGACGACATCGTTGCCGTGGCGCTTCGTAAAGGCCACATGGTCAGCGACGGACTTAATACGGTCCGGATCGGCGACCGATGTGCCTCCATATTTTTGAACTACTAGTCCCACCATTTTTAAGGTTACCCGTACGCCAGTAACCTAAGACCTTCATGGGTACAGATAAAAGAGCTCGCCAAAAAGCCAACCGGGACCGCGCCCGCCAAGAGCGCATCCGCAAACAGAAAATGACCAAGGTCCGCAAGCGCGGCCTTCTTCTCGGCCTCGGAATTCCGGCCATCATCGCCGTGCTCTTCGGAGTGTCGAACTATGTGATGAAAGATTCCCCATCTGACACTGCTGTCGATGCATTCTTGAGCACCGCACCTGAGCCAAGTGAAACAGTTCCCGGTCGCCAAATCACTGGCAAGACTCCATGCCCGAAGACCGATGGCACAGAAGCACGCGTCACCATATTCGAACAAGCACCATCAATGTGTATTAACCCCGCGAAGTCATACACAGCTACTTTCAATACATCAGAAGGAGTCATCGAGGTTGCGCTTAATACCAAAAAGACCCCATCAACAGTGAATAACTTCGTCACGTTGTCTCGTTACGGCTACTACGACACGTCATTCATCTTCCGTACTGACACAACCCTTGACATCATTCAGGGCGGCGGTTCAAACAACACCGATGGTCCTGGCTACACAATCAAAGATGAAGGCACTGGGTTTAAGTACACAGAAGGCGACCTTGTCATGGCGCGTAGTTCGGGCGCCGACTCTGGCGGTGGACAGTTCTTCTTCGTCACTGGTGCGAAGGCATCAGTTCTTGACGGCCAAGGCACCTACGTCACCTTCGGCAAAATCACGAAGGGCCTCGATATCGCTCAGGCGATCTTGGCATTGAACTCCGGCAAGGGCGACCTCGGCGGTGCTCCAAGCAAGCCAGTCAAAATCGACACCCTCGTCATCACCGAGAAATAACTTTCCACTCACTGATTCGTAGGCACTCATCATGGTGTGCCACGAAGAAGTTCTCGTAAAAATCCCAAACGTGTTGTTCTAGGCACTAATTTCGTATTACGATATAGCCATGTTGACATCCTCGGTTCGGCTCTTAAACATGGCGCATAAAACACGACAATGAGAGTGAAAACGGTTTCAGGCAAAAACGGGAAAATTGTTTTTCCCGACGGGTCGACAATCTCTCATGCCGAACTAGAAAAAGAGGCAGATCAATGGGCCTCGGGCGAAATTCAAGCCAAGACCATCCGCCAATTGGTTGGTCGACCACGCCTGGGTGAGGACATCGGCAAAGTGATGCCAATCCGCATTGAACCCAGTCTCATAAGTGAAATTGACCGACGTGCCAAGCGAGAAGGAATTTCCAGAAGTGCCCTTGTGCGAGTAGCTATCGCTAAATACTTGGCGTCGTAGCCCGCAATTACTCATTCCTGGGGTGCGGTTGTTACCGTGTTTTCCATGTCTGAAACGAATATCTCAAAAGTTGGAATCTGCGGCTCCGGAATAATGGGCTCAGGCCTTGCCGAAGTAGCTGCAAAAGCTGGGTACACAGTCGTCGTACGTTCACGCAGTGCTGCAAGCGCACAAGCCATGATCACGTCCATTGAAAAGGGACTCGACAAGCAAGTCTCACGCGAGAAGATTACTGCAGAAGATAAGGCAGCGATTCTTGGTCGCTTGTCTGCAACAGACAAAATTGCTGATCTCGCTGATTGCGATCTTGTTATCGAATCAGTTGTTGAAGATCTTGCCGTGAAGAAAGCACTATTCATTGAACTCGACAAAGCTGTGAAGCCAAGCGCAATCCTTGCAACAAACACCAGCACATTGCCTGTTGTTGAAATGGCCATGGCAACTGGTCGCCCAGACAAAGTGTGTGGAATTCACTTCTTCAACCCAGCAACTGCAATGCCATTGGTTGAAGTTGTTCGTCCGATCACTGCATCAGATGACACCATCGCAGCTGCAAACGCATTCACTGCCAAGTGCGGCAAGAGCGGCGTTCAAGTAAAAGATCGCGCTGGCTTCATCGTGAACGCATTGCTGTTCCCCTACCTCAACAATGCAATTCGCATTTGGGAAACAGGCACAGCATCAATGGAAGACATCGATACAGCAATGAAAGGTGGCTGCAATTTCCCAATGGGTCCATTCGCGCTGCTTGACCTTGTTGGTCTTGATACATCGTTGTCAATCCTTGAAGCGCTCTACGCAGAATTCGCTGATCCGAACTATTCAGCAGTTCCAACACTTCGCCGCCTCGTTGCTGCAGGAAAATTGGGACGCAAGAGTGGTGAAGGTTTCTACACCTACTAATCAGGTTTGTAGCAACTGATGCAGCCACCTACTGAATGTCGGTGGTATTTCTTGCCGCAATCTGAATGGCCAGACGACGAAGTCGTCGCCATTGGTGCCGACTTAGAACCTGACACGGTTCTTTATGCGTACGCACACGGAATGTTTCCAATGTACGTGGACAAGAAAAGCAGAACGCTCGGCTGGTGGTCGCCTCTCGAACGTGGCGTTATTCCGCTTGATGGATTTCGTACCACGCGTTCATTGCGCAGCAGTGCTCAACAGTTTGTGTGCACGGTCAACGTTGCATTTGTTCGTGTGATGCAGGAATGCGCGACAGCGCGAACGGACGGCAACTGGATCAACCAGGAATTTATTGATGCGTACACACACTTGCACCAGTTGGGTCATGCTCACAGTGTTGAAGTGTGGAACAAAAAGGGTGAGCTGGTTGGTGGTCTATACGGCATTCGTATCAACGGACTTTTTGCCGGCGAATCAATGTTCCATCGCGAGACAGACGCATCGAAGGTGGCACTGATGCACCTCGTGGACCTCATGAACCTTGACGGAATGAAACTGCTCGACACCCAGTGGAACACCGACCACCTGGCATCACTTGGCTGTATGTCCGTGACCAGGGCCGATTACCTCGCACTTTTAGCCACAGCCATTGAGCCGTAGGGCCTTTTCGTAGAGAATTGGCGAATACATCGCCATACTTGAGGCGTGACTGACGCCAATACTCCCCGTCGCGACGACCCATGGTTGATGCGAACCTATTCCGGCCATTCCACTGCTGCGGCATCCAATGAGTTGTACCGCACCAACTTGGCCAAAGGTCAAACAGGGTTGTCCATTGCCTTCGATCTTCCTACACAAACTGGCTACGACCCAGACCATGTTCTTGCAAACGGCGAAGTCGGAAAGGTAGGCGTACCCGTAGCGCATCTCGGACACATGCGCACACTTTTAAATTCCATTCCACCAGCAAAGATGAACACGTCGATGACCATCAATGCACCAGCTGCATGGATGCTTGCGTTGTATGTGGCAAACGCACGTGAGCAAGGCGTCACTGATACCGAGCTTCGCGGCACAACTCAGAACGACATCGTGAAGGAATACTTGTCTCGCGGCACGTACATCTTCCCGCCTGCTCCTTCAAAGCGATTGATTGTCGACATGGTTGCATGGTGCGCACATAACGCACCGAAGTGGAACCCAATGAACGTCTGCTCGTATCACTTGCAAGAGGTTGGCGCTACGCCAGTGCAAGAGATTGCCTACTCACTTGCAAACGCAATTGACATTCTTGATGCTGTACGTGCAAGCGGACAAGTAGACGAAGCCCAGTTTGATCAAGTATTTGGTTCCATCTCTTTCTTCGTGAACGCAGGAATTCGTTTTGTAGAAGAAGTGTGCAAGATGCGTGCATTTACAGAACTGTGGGATCGCATTGGTCGAGAGCGCTACGGAGTGAAAGATGCAAAGGCACGTCGATTCCGTTACGGCGTACAAGTGAACTCACTTGGCCTCACCGAGGCACAGCCTGAAAACAATGTGCAGCGAATTGTGCTGGAAATGCTTGCTGTAACGCTCTCAAAGAATGCACGTGCACGCAGTGTGCAGTTGCCTGCGTGGAACGAAGCACTTGGTTTGCCACGTCCGTGGGATCAGCAGTGGTCACTACGTATGCAACAAGTTCTTGCTTTTGAATCTGACCTTCTTGAATACGACGACATCTTCGATGGTTCAACAGTTATCGAAGGCCGTACAAAAGAATTGTGCAACGAAGCATGGGATGAACTGCAAGATGTTCTGTCACTTGGTGGCGCATTCAATGCAGTAGACGAACTCAAAGGACGACTTGTTCGTTCAATGGCTGCTCGTACACGCCGAATTGAAAATGGTGACCAAACTGTTGTTGGCGTGAACTCATATGTTGAATCTGCCGAGAGCCCATTAGGTGGTACAGACAACATCATGGTGGTTGACCCAGCAGTGGAAGCCGAACTGATCGCAGATGTCAACGTTTGGCGCACCTCGCGAGATAACGCGCGCGTTGAGGCTGCACTTGCACACCTACGTAGTGCTGCTGAAACTGATGAGAACATCATGGAAGCATCAATTGAGTTAGCAATTGCTGGTGGCACCACCGGCGAATGGTCGCAGGTTCTCCGCGATGTCTTCGGTGAATTCCGCGCACCTACTGGTGTTGCAGCAGCAGTTGGTCGTCGCACCAATGCACTCGCTGCAGTTGCCGAATACGTTCGCACCATTCCTGGTGGTCCCCCACGTTTCCTTGTTGCAAAGCCTGGACTCGACGGTCATTCAAGTGGTGCAGAACAAATCGCAGTGGCCGCTCGTGATGCTGGCATGGAAGTTGTGTACAGCGGTATTCGCCTCACGCCCGCGCAGATTGCCGCAAGCGCTCGCGACGAAGACCCCGATGTTGTGGGCCTTTCCATCTTGTCTGGCTCTCACATGAAGCTCGTTCCTGACGTTGTGGCTCGTCTGCGTGCCGAAGGCTGTGATGCGCCAGTCATTGTCGGCGGAATTATTCCTGAAGAAGACCGGGCGTGGCTCACCAGCCACGGAGTCGCTGCTGTGTACACGCC
>JAPKZY010000063.1 GCA_026393535.1 Actinomycetota bacterium
CCGTGGGCCAATTCCATTGCCGACTGACAAGCATCGTTTCACCGTTATTCGTGGACCCCACATTGACAAGGACTCACGCGAGCACTTCGAGATGCGTATCCACAAGCGCCTTATTGACATTGTCGAGCCAAACAGCAAGACCATCGATTCGCTTCAGCGCATCGAATTGCCAGCCGGCGTTGATATCGAGATCAAAATCCAGGGATAATTTTCCCGGACAATTCATTGCCTTTTGTATTTCTTAGGAAATTCTTGCGATTTCTGCTGCAGGTTCTGAACCAATTTGGGTAGATACTTAAGTCATGAGTTTTGATTCCCATTGGGCCGATACCCCTCCTGCAGCCCCCACTGCACGTCCCCGCAGCAATCGCGTTGTTGCGCTTCTCCTTGTGTTGGCAATGTCTGTCGGTGGCGGAATAGTCGGTGGCCTTATCGGGGCTAGTACGACTAATAGTTCATCAAATGGTGGGCCCCTTGTAACGGCAGCTCCCATCAAGCCAGAGAATATTGGCAAGACCGACATCGCACGTGCAGCAGCAACCATTGCGCCAAGCATTGTTACCATCGACAGCCTGTCGGGGACAGGTGAATCAATTGGCACTGGCATCATCGTGACCAGCGATGGCGAAATACTCACAAACAATCACGTTGTTGAAGGCTCTACAAGTGTTCGTGTTCGTCTGAATGGAACAACTGCGCCTATCACTGCAAAAGTTCTTGCAACAGACGCAGGCAACGACTTGGCACTGATCAAGTTGGTTAACGCCAAAGGACTTACAGCGGCAACGTTTGCTGACTCTGAAAGCATCGCTGTTGGCGACCCTGTTGTTGCTGTTGGCTACGCACTTGCGCTTGATGGTGGCCCTAGCGTTACTTCGGGAATTGTTTCGGCTCTCAACAGAACTCTTACTGATAGCAATGGCGCACTGAACGGACTCATTCAAACTGACGCTGCTATTTCCTCAGGTAACTCTGGTGGACCACTTATTAACTTGAACGGTCAAGTTGTCGGAATCAACACAGCAGTTGCTAATGGTGACAGCAATACAGCAGCCAACAATATTGGTTTTGCAATTGGCGTGGCAGAAGTGCAACGCGTTGCTGCACTCTTGCGTGCTGATGCGGGTGGTGCAGTTCGTGCACAGGGTTACCTCGGTATCTCATTGAGCGATCGCAAAGATGGCGGTGCAGGTGCAGTAGTTGCTGAGGTGCAAGCTGATTCTCCTGCTAACAAGGCCGGGTTAAAGGTGAACGACATTGTGTTGCAGATCAACGGACAAGTCATTACTGGCCAGGGAGCACTAATTGCAGTTGTGCGTGACTCTGCACCTGGCGATGTGATCAAAATCAAAGTGGAACGCGATGGCGTTGTAAAGGATTTGACCGCAACGTTGGTAGCGCGCCCGAAAGAATAATTACAGTGCGCTTTAGAGCGCAAGAATCGGAAACTCTCCGATGGTAGAGCCCCCTCTGAATCAATGGCAGTATTCAGCGGGGGAAATTATATGAACATGCATTTTGCGACGATTTGGGAATCGTATGCCGACCAGTTGGGTGATGTGCCAGCTGTGATTGACGGAGACAAGCGACTGTCATGGTCGCAATATGACAACCGCGCAGCACGTATCGCTGCGGCATTGACGGCTGCCGGTTTAGGGCCAGATGATAAATCTGGGTTGTACCTCTACAACAGTGCTGAATATCTTGAAGCTCATTACGCATCATTCAAGCAACGCGTAGTGCCAATTAATGTCAACTTTCGATATTTAGGAAATGAACTTGAGTATTTACTAGACAATGCAGATTGTAAAGCGTTGTTCTATCACGCATCTCTTGCAGACAGAGTTGCAGAAGTTGTGGGAAAGTTGCCTCTACTCCGACTCATCGTTGAAGTTGATGATGGTCCGGCAACAGCAGTCGTGCCCGGTCGAGTTAAATATGAAGATCTGATTTCTGCTAATGAACCAGCACCACGCATAGAGCGTTCAGTTGATGACATATACATGCTGTACACCGGCGGAACAACGGGAATGCCAAAAGGTGTGATGTACACCATGGGAAGCCATACACAACAGTTTGTAACAAACGGTCTTGTTGCATTGGGTCTGCCACTCACCGATGATTGGCGTGAGTTAGCACCACTGATGAGTGAGGTAAGAGAACGTGACGGTACATACGTTGTAGTTCCCTGTTGCCCGCTGATGCACGGAACAGGTATGTGGATTGGCGCAATGATTCCACACTCTGTTGCAGGTACTGTGGCAATTTTGCAGAATCGCAAGTTTGATGCAGATGAATTGTTGTCGCTCGTTGAAACTGAACGCGTGCAGAACGTTGTCATTGTCGGAGATGCATTTGCTCGGCCGATTGCTGACGCTCTTGATGCTGCGCAACGAGCAGGGAAAAAGTACGACACATCTTCACTAACTCGGATGGTTTCATCTGGTGTGATGTGGACGACAGAGTTGAAACGGCGTCTCATTGATCACATTCCACAAATTGCGTTACTCGATGCGATGGGAAGCACGGAAGGCAGTATGGGCTCGAGTGTGATGATGAAGGATATGCCTGCAGAGACTGCGGTTTTTATGGTTAATCCAACCACAAAGCTGTTTGATGATGAAGACAACGAAGTGTTGCCGGGGAGTGGCGGCACGGGGAAAGTGGCAAGCGGCGGCCATGTGCCAGTTGGGTACTTCAAAGATCCAGAGAAATCAGCGCGCACGTTTCGCACGATTGGTGGCGTGAATTATTCATTCCCCGGTGACCTCGGAACGTATGACGAAAATGGAAGCCTCATTTTACTCGGCCGCGGTAGTCAAGTGATCAATACTGCAGGAGAGAAAGTATTTCCCGAGGAAGTTGAAGAAGCTGTCAAGCGCAATGTTGGTGTTCGTGACTGTTTGGTTGTTGGTCTTCCCGATGAGAAGTTCGGACAAATAGTTGTTGCCGTTGCTTCGGTAGATGCAGGAGTCACGTTGACCGAAGCAGATGTCATTGCATCTGTGAAGAAACAATTATCTGGATACAAAGCGCCAAAGCGAGTTGTATTTGTTTCTGAAGTGCCACGTGCACCAAATGGTAAAGCTGATTATCCTGGCGCTCGCGCCTTGGCTGAAAAGTAAAACCTTCGTGGATCATCTCGATGCACATCTCGGAGGACAACGTCCATTTGGTCTGAACTATTGGCCATTGCCAGAAGATGCACCACCAGTTGATATTCCGCGCGAATCAATTCGCTTGGTCACGCCTGATGGTGCATTGGTGCGTGGACTTTTGTGGACACCACCAAATGGCAAATGGAAAACAGCGGTGATCTTGTCGCATCCCCGTGGTGATTTCAGTGTGCATTATGCGTGTCCATTGTTAGCTGCAGCCGGTTATGCGGTGTTTGGTTTTTCAACTCGGTATCTCAACAACGACACTGACTGCTTGCACGAAAATTGCATTATCGATGTAAAAGTTGCTCACGATGAAATGAAACGTCGTGGTGCAGAGTCGGTCATCTTGCTCGGTAACTCAGGCGGTGGGTCGCTCATGGCAATGGCGCATGCTGAATTAGGAATCGGTGATGGTTGGGTTGGCATGGCGGCTCATCCCGGCGAAGGCGTTTTTATGTTGCAAGTCATCGACCCATCGGTCGCTGATGAAAACGATCCGTTCAGCCGAGTGCCAGAACTTGATATGTACAACCCAGAAAACGGGTGGCGCCCCTGGCCAGAACCAAGCTCCTACGACCTCGACTGGCTGGCGAAATATCGACAGGCTCAAATTGCTCGGGTGGCCAGAATCGATGCCATCGCCAAGCAGGCCATTGCCGATGCTGACACTGCCGGAACAGCCCTGAAGGAAATTCACAAAGACACAAACTTAGAGACGTGGCGCGACCAACGGGCCCGCCGGGTCTTCACGAAATACCACACGATTTACCGAACATTGGCCAATCCGGTCTATCTCGACCTGTCATTAGAGCCAGATGAGCGCCCGATGGGGTCACTTTTCGCCTTTCCTGACCCTTTTGAGGCCAACTATGGCCGCGGCGGGCTGGCGCGGACCATGACATCTCGGGGTTGGCTGAGCACCTGGTCGGGGCTCTCTAGCCACGCCAAACTGGCTGACACCATGCTCCATATCAAGGTTCCGACCCTGCTGTTGCACCCCACGGCGGACACGGAAATCCGCATCAGGGAAGCAAAAGAAATCGTGGCCGCCTCAGGGGCAGCTGACTCCACATATGTAGAAATGAAGGGTGCGCCTCATTATCTCGAAGGGCATCGCATCGAAGCTCTCGAAATCGTGGCCGACTGGATTGAGAAGCGCTTCCCCCGTTAAATCACTCGGTGGTTCCGATGCGGATTAGCCAAAACTGCCGATAGCGTTCCTAGTCCGTGCGATTCGGGTATTAACCCGAAAAGCTAGATCGACCGTCGAAGACACAAAAAAATAATCGACGTCCGTGAAGGCCACAACGCTGCAAAGCAGAGTGGAACCACACGGCAACACCCAGACACGTGCTCCGTTAACAGAAATGTTCTCGGAGCATTTGCGTGAATAACCAAACGAGAAACAGGGTTGCCGCCATGGCACAAAAAGCGATCGTCGGCGAAAAAGTCGGCATGACACAAGTGTGGGGAGATGACCAACGAGTCATCCCCGTCACAGTGCTGCGCGTAGAGCCAGTACGTGTTGTCCAGGTCAAAACAAATGACCGCGACGGATACACCGCGTTACAAGTTACATACGGACACAAAAGTGCCACCAAGCTCAGCAAGCCTGAGCAAGGACACTTTGCGTCAGCAAACGTCGAAGCGGGCCGCCGCCTCGTCGAACTACGCCTCGACTCTGTCGATGGCTTCGTTGTCGGACAAGAGATCGCAGCTGATCTTCTTGCACCGGGCGAAATAGTCGACGTCACAGCGGTTAGCCGAGGTAAAGGTTTTGCTGGTGGTATGAAGCGTCACAACTTCAGCGGCCAGGGTGCAAGCCACGGTAACCATAAGCACCATCGTGCTCCTGGTTCCATCGGTTCATGCTCATTCCCAGGTCGTGTATTCAAAGGTCTCAGAATGGCTGGCCACATGGGTCATGAGCAAGTCACCACTCTCAATCTTGAAGTAGTGCAAAGCGATCCAGAGCGCGGTCTCATTTTGATTAAGGGTTCTATTCCTGGCCCGAACGGTGGCGTTGTCATCGTGCGTAACGCAGTGAAGGCGAAGTAATTCCGATGGCATCAATCGCAGTTAAGAATTCATCAGGCAAAGCAGCTGGCAACGTTGATGTTGCAGACGAACTGTTTGCAGTAGAACCAAACGTTCCAGTGATGCACCAAGTTGTCACAGCACAACTTGCAGGTCGTCGCGCCGGAACACAAAGCACAAAAACTCGTGCTGAAGTTTCAGGTACGGGTAAGAAGCCTTTCAACCAAAAGGGAACTGGTGGAGCTCGTCAGGGTTCAACCCGCGCTCCTCATTTCAAGGGTGGCGGTATTGCTCACGGACCAAAGCCTCGTTCGTACGCACAACGCACACCTCGTAAAATGATTCGTCTTGCACTTGCGTCTGCTTTGTCAGATCGCAACAGCTCAGGTCACGTCGTTGTTATCGAGTCATGGGGCCTTACAGCTCCAAGCACAAAAGATGCACTCAAGGCACTTACCGCTCTTGGTGTTGAAGGTCGCGTCATGGTTGTTGTTTCTCCATCCGAAGAAGTTGCAATCAAGAGCTTCCGCAATGTTCCCGAAGTGCAACTCACACTTGTTGGTGAACTCAATGCGTACGACGTTTTGTGCAACGACTGGATTGTCTTTTCAAAAGACAGCCTGCCCATCGCAAAGGAAGCTAAGTAATGAAAGATCCACGCGACATCATTCTCAAGCCTGTTGTCTCTGAAAAGAGCTACGCGCTTATGGAAACAGATGTGTACACGTTTCAAGTTGCAGTAGATGCTTCTAAGCCCGAGATCCACGATGCCATCGAGGCAATCTGGGGTGTCAAAGTACTCAAGGTCAACACAATCAATCGCAAGGGCAAGTTCCAGCGCACACGTAACTCCAACCGAATCGGTCAGCGCCCGCACACCAAGCGGGCCATAGTCACCCTTGCTGCGGGAAGCAAAATCCCGTTGTTCGAAAGCTGAAATAATCATGGCAATTCGCAAGCGCAAACCAACTAGTCCCGGACGTCGTTTCCAGACAGTCTCTGATTTCTCAGAGATCACAAAGACGACGCCTGAAAAGACTCTTCTCTCTTCAAAGTCAAACACCGGTGGACGTAACGTCTACGGTCGCAAGACTTCACGTCACCGCGGTGGTGCACACAAGCGCCAGTACCGCATCATCGACTTCAAGCGCATCAAAGATGGCATGCCTGCAAAGGTTGCATCCATTGAGTACGACCCGAACCGTACGTGCCGCATCGCTCTTCTTCATTACATGGACGGAACAAAGGCATATATCCTTGCTCCTAAGGGTCTTGAAGTAGGAATGCGCGTCGAAAGCGGACACGGTGCAGACATCAAGCCAGGAAATGCAATGCAATTGCGTTACATCCCTGTCGGAACTGTTGTGCACAACGTTGAACTTCGTCCTGGTCAAGGCGGCAAAATTGCTCGCTCTGCTGGAATGTCAATTCAAGTTGTCGCTAAAGAAGGCGACTTCGCAACATTGCGTCTTCCTTCTACTGAAATGCGTCGAGTTCTTCTTGATTGCCGCGCCACCGTTGGTGAAGTTGGTAACTCAGAACACGAACTCGTCAAGATCGGTAAGGCCGGACGTAACCGTTGGAAGGGCATTCGCCCACAAACTCGTGGTGTTGCCATGAACCCTGTCGACCACCCACTCGGTGGTGGTGAAGGTAAGACCTCTGGTGGTCGTCCTCCTGTTTCCCCTTGGGGTAAGCCAGAAGGCCGCACACGTAACAAAAACAAGCCATCTCAATCACTCATCGTTCGTCGGCGTCGTGCCGGAAAGGGTCGGAGGTAACTCATGTCTCGTAGCCTCAAAAAGGGTCCGTTTGTTGACGACCACTTGCTCAAGAAAGTTGACGCCGCAGTTACTGCCGGTGATCACAAAGTCATCAAGACATGGTCGCGTCGCTCAACCATCGTTCCCGACATGGTGGGTCTCACCATTGCCGTGCACGACGGTCGCAAGCACGTCCCTGTGTATTGCACAGAGTCAATGGTTGGTCACAAGCTTGGTGAGTTCTCACCAACTCGTACATTCCGCTTCCACGCTGGACAAGAAAAGAACACAAGGAAGTAGTCATGACCGGTCCAAAGCTCAATGAAGCCAACCGCGTCGTCGGTTCAAAAAGTGGAAGCCGCGCAAGCGCTCGCTACCACCGTTCATCTGCATCGAAAGTGCGCGTCGTTCTGAACCTTGTTCGCTACCAAGACGTTCGCACTGCAGACCAAATCTTGCAGTTCACAGATCGTGAAGCTGCACGTGTTGTTCGCAAGGTTCTTGCATCTGCTGTTGCAAATGCTGTTACCAACGACAATCTTGACGCTGACGAATTGTTCGTAAAAGCATGCTTCGCAGATGAGGGTCCAACGCTCAAGCGTTTCCGTCCTCGCGCAAAGGGTCGTGCCGGAGCAATCTTGAAGCGCACATGCCACATCACACTCATTGTTGATCGCATGAGCGATTCACAACTTGCAGTGATCGAAGCAAAGACAATGGCAAAGGGTGCACCTTCCAACAACCGTCGCGCACGTGTTGCTGCAAGCCGCAAGGAAGCACCTGTTGCAGAACAAGAGATCGTTGCCGATGACCAAGTCGTCGACACCACCACAACTGAAGAAGCAGGCAACTGATGGGTCAGAAGATCAATCCATACGGGTTCAGACTCGGCATCACTACAGACTGGAAGAGCCGCTGGTTCAGCGAGCGCGAATACAAGGACTATCTCACAGAGGATTGGAAAATCCGTGAGTACCTCATGAAGACACTTGAAGATGCAGCTGTTAGCCGCGTTGAAGTAGAGCGCACACGTGACAAGCTTCGCATCGACGTTCACACCGCACGTCCCGGAATTGTTATCGGTCGTAAGGGTGCAAAGGCAGACGAACTTCGTACTGGCCTTGCAAAGATCACTGGTAACAATCGCTTGCAACTCAACATTGTTGAAATCAAGCAAGCAGAACTCGACGCAGCTCTTATCGCACAGGGTGTTGCTGACCAATTGGTCAACCGCATCGCTTTCCGTCGCGCTATGAAGCGTGCTGTTCAAAACGCACAGAAGTTTGGTGCACTTGGTATTCGTGTTCAGTGTTCAGGCCGCCTTGGTGGTGCTGAAATGAGCCGTACAGAGTGGTACCGCGAAGGACGCGTTCCTTTGCACACACTTCGTGCAGACATCGACTACGGATTCCGCGAAGCACGTACCAGTTCTGGTCGCGTTGGCGTAAAGGTGTGGCTCTACAAGGGCGACATCCTTCCGTACAAGAGCACATCACAAGACAAGATTTCTCGTGAAGCAGCAATGGCTGTTGGCGAAACTTCCGGTCAAGTTGTTCAAGAAGCCGCTGCTCGCAAAGTTGTTTCATCAGGTGGCCCACGTGGCGCTGTTGAAACCGCTGAGCCAGAAATCCAGCCACTCGTGAAGCCTGCTGATCCTGAGTTCGAGCGTTTGCTTGAAGAAGAAGAAGCAATCGAGCGTCGTATGCACGATTCGCATGAGACTCCAAAACTTCGTGGGGAGGGCTGATCATGTTGATGCCTCGTAAAGTAAAACACCGTAAGCAGATGCGCGGTCGTATGACCGGTGTATCAAAGGGCGGAAACGCACTTGCATTTGGTGAGTTCGGTATTCAAGCTCTTGAACCAGGTTGGATCAGCGCTCGTCAAATCGAAGCTGCTCGTATTGCAATGACTCGTCACATTAAGCGCGGCGGAAAAGTATGGATCAATATCTTTCCTGACAAGCCAGTGACAAAGAAGCCAGCAGAAACCCGTATGGGTTCCGGCAAAGGTAACCCAGAGTTTTGGGTTGCAGTTGTGAAGCCTGGTCGCATTTTGTTCGAGTTGTCGTACCCAAGCGCTGATGTTGCGCGCGCCGCTCTCGAGCGCGCCGTACAAAAGCTCCCGATCAAGGCTCGCGTTATTTCACGCGACGAGCCAATCTGATAGGACAGTAATAAAATGGCACATTCAATTACCGACCTTCGTGACATGGATCTCGCAGCCCTCGTGGCCGAGCTCCGTGCCAGCAAACAAGAAGCCCTTAACCTGCGATTTCGCAACGCAACAGGCCAACTCGACAAGCATGACGAGTTGGGCAAAGTACGTCGTCAAATCGCCCGCATCAATACCCTCATCCGTCAGCGCGAAATCGTTGCGGCCGAGGCAGCCGGGAAGTGAGTAGTCACATGGCAGAAGAAAATAACACCGAAGAGCGCAACGCACGCAAGGTTCGCGAAGGAATGGTCGTCTCTAACAAGATGAACCAAACTGCAGTGATCGCCATTGTCGAGCGTGTTGCTCACCATAAGTACAGCAAGATGGTCGTTCGTACCAAGAAGCTCTACGCACACGATGCAACCAACGATGTCAACATCGGTGACCGCGTTCGCGTTATGGAAATTCGTCCAATGTCAAAGCTCAAGCGCTGGCGCATCATCGAAGTTTTGGAGCGTGCAAAGTGATTCAGCAAGAGTCTCGTCTCCGCGTTGCCGATAACAGTGGCGCAAAAGAAGTGTTGTGCATCAAGGTTCTTGGTGGAACACGTCGTCGCTATGCATCAATTGGTGACGTCTTCATCGCAACTGTGAAAGACGCCATTCCAGGCGCTGCAGTGAAAAAAGGTGAAGTAGTCCGCTGTGTTGTTGTTCGTGTGAAGAAGGAAAAGCGTCGTCCAGACGGCAGCTACATCCGCTTCGATGAAAATGCAGCCGTTCTTATCAAAGAAGATCTCACGCCTCGTGGCACCCGTATTTTCGGACCAGTTGGCCGCGAATTGCGTGACAAGAAATTTATGCGAATCGTCTCACTCGCACCGGAGGTGCTCTAGTCATGAAGTTCCGTAAAGGTGACACAGTTCAACTCATCTCTGGCAAAGAAGCTGGCTCTCAAGGAGAGATCATCGAAGTTCGTCCAAAAGACAACCAGGTGATTGTTCAAGGTCGCAACATTGTAAAGCGCCACACCAAGGCTCGCAGTGCAAACCAAAAAGCCGACATCATTGAAAAGCCAATGCCAATCGATGCATCAAACGTGATGCTCGTAGTCAAGGGCAAGCCAACACGTGTTGGTTACAAGATCAAAGACGACGGCACCAAGGTGCGCGTTGCGAAAAAGACAGGAGACGAAGTCTGATGGCTACTACCGCTACTTCTCCGCGCCTCAAGGTTCGTTACGAAGCTGAGATCAAGCAGGCTCTGCTTATTCAACTTGGTCTTGCGAACCCGATGCAGGTTCCAAAGCTAGAAAAAATTGTCGTCAACATGGGTGTAGGTCGTGCTACTCAGCAGCCATCACTTCTTGATGGTGCAGTGTCAGACCTCACAGCATTGTCTGGTCAAAAGCCACTCGTCACCAAGTCACGTGACGCAATCGCAAACTTCAAACTGCGTGAAGAACAAGCAATTGGCTGCAAAGTCACTTTGCGTGGCGACCGCATGTGGGAATTCTTCGATCGTTTGCTTTCCATCGCAATTCCTCGTATCCGCGACTTCCGCGGATTGCCAGTGAACTCATGGGATGGTCGCGGCAACTACACGTTTGGTCTTGCAGATCAGATCGTGTTCCCAGAAATTGATTACGACAAGATCGATGCCACTCGTGGTATGGACATCACAATTGTCACAACAGCAGTCAGCAATGAGCAGGGCCGTGCCCTTCTCGATGCATTCGGTTTTCCCTTCAAGCGTGGCAACGAGGGTGGACCCCCCGCACGCAAGAAGCCAAAGGGTCGCGGTCCTGTCCGCGGCGGCAAGAGGAAGTAGGTAGGTCATGGCCAAGATTTCACAAATCAATAAAGCAAATGCAAAGCCCAAGTTCAAGGTGCGTGGTTACACACGTTGCCGCAAGTGTGGTCGCGCCCGTTCGGTGTACCGCAAATTTGGACTGTGCCGTATTTGTCTTCGAGAAATGGTTCACGCCGGAGAAATTCCAGGCGTTACTAAGGCGAGCTGGTAGGTACCAATTATGATGACCGATCCAATCGCAGACATGCTCACACGCATCCGCAACGCAAACACTGCGTTGCACGAAGCAGTAGTGATGCCATCGTCGAAACAAAAAGTTGCTCTCGCTGAAATCCTTAAAAAAGAGGGTTACATCAACAGCTACGCCGTTGCACCTTCTACAAAAGGTCCAGGCAATCAACTCACCGTTCAAATGAAATATTCAAATGATCGCCATCGCACCATCAAGGGCCTGACACGTGTGTCAACTCCTGGTCTTCGCGTGTATCGCAATTCAACTCAAGTGCCTCGCGTACTTGGTGGTCTTGGTGTCGCAGTTCTATCCACTAGCCAAGGTCTTATGACCGACCGTGAAGCGCGTAAGCGCAAGGTCGGCGGCGAAGTCCTGTGCTTCGTGTGGTGAGCCTGGGACGAAAGTAGGAAACGAATATGTCACGAATTGGTAAAGCTCCCATCACCGTTCCATCCGGCGTCGATGTCACCATTGCTGGTCGCACCGTCACTGTGAAAGGACCAAAGGGAACACTCGCACGCGATATTCCTGGTGAAATTGTTGTCCGTAAAGAAGACACCACAATCTTTGTTGAACGTCCAAACGACGAGCGTCAGAACCGTGCACTCCACGGTTTGTCGCGCACACTCGTGAACAACATGGTCTTGGGTGTCACTGAAGGGTTTGTAAAAGAACTCGAAATCGTTGGCGTGGGTTACCGCGCTGAAGCACAGGGCGCAAACTTGCGTCTTGCACTTGGTTTCTCACATCCTGTCATCGTGCCAGCACCTGAAGGAATCTCTTTTGAGATTCCTGTGCAGACACGAGTCATTGTGAAGGGCATCGACAAAGAACTTGTCGGTCAAGTTGCAGCAAACATTCGTTCAATCCGTAAGCCAGAGCCATATAAGGGCAAAGGCGTGCGTTATCTCAATGAGCACATTCTCCGTAAGGCCGGCAAGACCGGCAAGAAGTGATTCGGTAGTAAGGATTCACCATGGCAAATCTCTCAAGCATTCGTCGCGAGTCACGACTTCGTCGTCATCGTCGTGTACGCAAAAAGATCTTCGGCACAGCAGCACGTCCTCGTCTTGCCGTGCATCGCACAAACAAGCACTTCAGCATGCAACTCATCGATGATGATCTCGGTCACACAATCGCTGCAGCATCATCTGTTGAAGGCGACCTTCGCAGCGCAAGCGGCGCAACTGTTGCCGCAGCTACAAAAGTCGGACAATTAATCGCACAACGCGCCAAGGCAGCCGGAATCTCAACGGTCGTTTATGACCGCGGTGGTTACGCATACCACGGCCGTGTTGCCGCAGCAGCGCAAGCAGCTCGTGACGCAGGACTGGAGTTCTAATGAGTAACTCATACTCAAACAACGCAAATCCATCAACACCCCCAGAGCCAGGCGCACTTCGTGAATCACGCGTGATTCACATCAACCGTGTTGCAAAGGTTGTTAAGGGCGGACGTCGTTTCTCTTTCACAGCACTTGTTGTTGTGGGCGATGGCAACGGTCGTGTTGGTCTCGGATACGGAAAGGCAAAGGAAGTTCCTTTGGCAATCCAAAAAGGTACTGAAGAAGCAAAGAAGAGCATGTTTGATGTTGCGCTTGCCGGAACAACAATCATTCACCCAATTCTCGGAATCTCCGGAGCTGGTCGCGTTCTTTTGAAGCCTGCTGCTCCTGGTACTGGTGTTATCGCCGGTGGTGCAGCTCGAATCATTCTTGAAGAAGCTGGCGTGCACGACGTGCTCGCAAAATCACTCGGTTCTGCGAACGCAATCAACGTTGCTCGCGCAACCATTGATGGTCTTCGTGAACTACAGCGTCCTGATGAAGTAGCAAAGCGTCGCGGCATTCCAGCCGAGACATTTGTTCCAAAGGGACTACTGAAGGCATACAACGAGCGCAAGAAAGCACTCGCTGCTGGAGAGGCACATTAATCATGGCTGAGAAAACTCTTACTGTTACGTTGAAGCGTTCAAAGATTGGCGCAAAGCCAAAATCTGTTGGCACGCTTCGCGCACTCGGTCTCACCAAAATTGGTGACACCAACACACTTCCCGATCGTCCAGAAATTCGCGGCATGATTGCTCGAGTTCCTCACCTCATTGAAGTCAAGGAGAACAACTGATCATGCGCGTCGATGAACTTGCACCAGCACCAGGAAGTAACCACCGCGCAAAGCGCAAAGGTCGTGGTACCGGCGGTAAGGGCGGTAAAACTGCCGGCCGTGGTACTAAAGGTCAGAACGCACGTGGTCGCGGCAAGGTAGCTCGCGGTTTCGAAGGTGGTCAGACACCAATGAGCCAGCGTCTTCCAAAGTTGAAGGGCTTCAATAACCCATTCCGCGTGGAGTATTACGCCGTCAACCTTGATGCTCTTACTGATATCGGTCTTGCAGAAGTAACACCTGAAATCCTCATGGCAAAGGGTGTTGCTCACAAGGGCACCTTGGTCAAGGTTCTTGGCCGTGGCACATTGTCAATCCCAGTCAAGGTCTCTGCTCACGCAGTCTCGAAGTCAGCAGAAGCTGCCATTCTTGCTGCAGGTGGTTCTGTGACTATTCTGCCTTTGCCACACAAAATCCGTCCTCCGGCTAAGGGCAACCAGTTCACCAACCGCTAACCGTCGTCGCAGCAGCTACTGCTCGATGTCGATAAGGAGTACTACGTGTTTTCTAACCTGAAGAACATCTTCAAGGTAGAAGATCTTCGCAAGAAGGTGTTTTTTACCCTTCTTATGATCATGGTCTATCGGTTTGGCTCCTCGCTTCGCGTGCCCGGCATCGATGCAAGTGCCGTTGCGCAATTGCGTGAAGCGTCGAAATCACAAGGTGCCCTCGGGTTCTTGAACTTGTTCTCTGGTGGAGCCTTTGGTTCTTTCTCGATCTTCGCCCTCGGCATCATGCCGTACATCACAGCCAGCATCATCATGCAGGTTCTGAATGTCGTGATTCCTAAATTGCAGGAATGGCAAGAGATGGGTGCTGTCGGTCAGCGCAAGATCACGCAGTGGACTCGTTATGTGGCAATTGCTATTGCAACTTTGCAAGGTTCTGGTCTGACATTTATTTTCGGACAAGGTCGAGGTTCAGCATTCTTTGGTGCTGCAGCGAAAGCTCCGGACGTTGTATTGCTCGATCCGTTTATGCCGCGCGCACTGCTAGTTATCCCAACACTTGTTGCAGGTACAGCGTTGTTGATGTGGGTGGGAGAGCTAATTAGTCAGCGGGGTATTTCAAATGGAATGTCTGTGATCATTTTCTCATCTGTTGTTTCGGGCCTGCCATACAGCTACTACTCAATTTTGCAGAGCAAGAAATTCATCGTGTTCGCATTGCTCGTCATTGTGTCGCTCGGAATTTTGGCAGCAGTAGTTCGTGTTGAACTCGGTCAGCGCCGCATCCCTGTTCAATTCGCTAAACGAGTTGTTGGTCGCAATATGACTGGCGGACAAAGCACATACATTCCATTAAAGGTCAACCAAGCTGGTGTTGTTCCCATCATCTTTGCGTCGTCGGTTTTGTTGTTGCCTGTGTTGCTGTCAAACGTTCTTGGAAGCGCTGAAGGTTGGCGTGGTTCTGTAGCAACTTTCGTCAATGATTACTTGGTGAATAGCCAAAACATGGTGTACATAGTTGGCTTCTTCATGCTCATCGTTGCATTCGCATATTTCTACAACTCCATTGCATTCGACCCCATTCGTCAGGCCGATCAGTTGCGTAAACAGGGTGGTTTCATTCCTGGTATTCGACCTGGTCAACAGACTGAGCGTTACTTGTCGAAAGCTGTTAACCGCATCACATTGCCAGGTGCATTGTTTGTTGCGTTCATTGCAATCTTGCCGTACATCATTTTGTGGGTCGGAGATGTTCGCTCGTTCCCATTTGCCGGAACCACTGTGTTGATTGCTGTCGGTGTCGCACTTGAATTGATGCGTCAGATTGATAGTCAATTAATGCTGCGCAACTATGAGGTTTTCTTGAAGTGACCGCCAGCCCTTTTGGGTGGTGGTTTGCCCTCGTGGGTAATCAGAGGTATTTATGATTCCTGGCGCACGGTTGGTGCTGTTGGGCCGTCAAGGCTCGGGTAAAGGGACGCAATGCGTTCGCTTGTCTCGTCACTTTGTTGTGCCGCATATTTCTACGGGTGACATGTTGCGTGCTGCGGTACGTGAAGGAACTGAACTCGGGAAAATGGCAAAGACCATTATCGATAAAGGTGGTTTGGTCGGCGACGACATCATGGTCGGATTGGTCAGTGAGCGCCTCTCTGAAGATGATGCTCGGGTGCGTGGCTACATTCTCGACGGATTTCCTCGGACCGTCTCTCAGGCCGAATCACTTGACCAGGCAACATCTAGTCGCCCCCTTGATTTAGCAATAGATCTTGTTGTTCCTCGCGAACTGGTTCTTGCACGGTTGTCCATCCGTCGTGTGTGCCGCGACTGTGGCACCAACTATCAGGCAACTGACCATGAGACCAGCCAGTGGAGCTGTGACAACTGCGGTGGAGACGTGGTGCAGCGCGATGATGACACCCCTGATGCCATTAATCGCCGACTTGACCTTTATGAGTCCCAAACCGAGCCACTCATCGATTTTTATGGTGAATCTGGCCGTTTGGCCCAAGTCGACGGCGTGGGAAGCCCAGAAGAAGTCTTTGGCCGCCTCACCGCAGAAGTCGAACAAAGACGGTAATCAGCACTTGGTGTGTGGCATATGCGCCGATAGCATTGTCACTCGCCCCTATTGCAAGTCTGCTAGAGGGGCGTCCTGTCCCAACTAACTAAGGAGTCCACTCTGGCTCAGCCGAAAGAAGATGCGATCGTGCTCGAAGGCACGATTCTCGAGTCCCTACCTAACGCAATGTTTCGTGTGGAATTAGAGAACGGCCACAAAGTGTTGGCGCATATCTCCGGAAACATGCGTATGCACTACATCCGGATTCTTCCGGGCGACAAAGTCCAAGTCGAACTCACCCCATACGACCTCACCCGAGGTCGAATTACAAACAGGTTTAACTGAGAACGCAATGAAAGTACGCACAAGCGTCAAAAAAATTTGTGAGAAGTGCAGCATCATTCGTCGCCATGGGCGAGTA
>JAPKZY010000096.1 GCA_026393535.1 Actinomycetota bacterium
GCACTACTTCAGGGCTGAACTGATCTGTTTCGGCATCCAGAAATCCGTAGAAACGATCAAAGCCTCGTGCAAGTGGCCAGCCATCGAATGGACCAGTAGGTCCTGTTTCAGTGAGTGGGGTGACGTGCCATTTGCCAATCATGTAGTTGCGGTATCCGTGAGGGCGCAACATTTCAGCGAGTGTTCCTGCTTCTTTTGCAATCTTCCCGCGATAGCCGGGGTATCCGCTGTCGAAGTTTGCAAGGCATCCGACACCAACTGAGTGGTGATTACGGCCGGTGTGAATTGCAGCACGAGTTGTAGAGCACATGGCAGTGGTGTGAAAACCAGAGAAGCGCAAACCGCGCTGTGCGATGGAGTCGATGACAGGTGTTGCGTTCTCAGAGCCGTAACAACCAAAATCTGCAAAGCCGACATCGTCGAGAAGAACGATCAAAATGTTCGGCTTGTTTCCATCGGTGTCTTCTGATGGGAAGTGCGAGGTTGACTCAGCAATCGTGCGACCGATAGTGCCTGGAAATCCCTGAGGTGTGGTGGGATTAAACGTCATAAAAACCTCCGTAGGTGGTGTGGCAATTGTAGTGATATTGCCAAACTCCTAGGAATATGAGGTGCGTTCAGAATGTAGCGATTCGGCCCTGTCTGCGGCCGTGTTCTGCTGCAACACGACGAAAGCGAGGGTCAAGTGAGTTTGGTCCCATTGCTTCTATGGCTTCAGCATCGGCGACAATCATGCGAATCGTGCTTCCAGATGCCTTTAGTTCATCAAGTTCAGCGGTAACGATGGGCGAAGGTCCGCCGGTCATTGGCGCAATCACGATGACATCAGTGTGCCCTTTGGCTAAGTATGCATTTGCACTGTTGCGTAATCCACCATCGTAATAGCGACGACCATTAATGGTCACGCATGGCCACACGCTCGGCACTGCACAACTTGATGTCACCGCATCGACAAGTGAGACTCCACTGTCTTTTGACCACGTGACAAATTCTCCAGTTAACGCATCTATTGCAGTGAGTATCAGTGGGGTGGTTGGCCAGTTGTGAGAAGGCAGACGCTTTTCAATAACAGCACGTCGTGTCGGTTCGTCCACGGTTGTTGCACCAAGCGCAAGTTCTCCAATTCGTATGCGTTGTTCATCAGTGGTAGTTCCACCCAATGCCATTTCTCCAAAGATGATTGCTAGTGCGTCTAGATCAAGTTGGGGGGAAATTTCATTGTGCTTTTCAGCAATCTGTCCTGCATAGAGATCAGCAAGGTCCGTGCCCGAAAGTATCTGGGCACCCACGGTGGAACCAGCTGAGGTACCCACCACTAGGTCAAGGTTGGCGATGATGTCGTGGCCGGCATCACGCAATCCCAACAGGACTCCCGTTTCCCATGCAACACCCGTTACGCCGCCGCCTGCCAATACCAATGCATGTGTCATATCTCATGTTTAGTCGTTTCGGGGCCCGAGGTAATTGTTGCAACTTTGTTTCGTGTGAGGCGTGGCTTGTTTTGGCTCCATACACTCCAAGGAGATATGGTCAACCAGCCTGAAGCACGCTATTTAGAGCCCTATGCCGATGACTTGTATCAGGCTGTAATCAGTGCGGTTCCACATTGGATAACTACTCAAGTATCAGAAATTGCGTCACTGAGTATCGATGAGACGTCGAAGGAATTTACATCTGCATTAGCGGATGTTGCCGAGCACACTCTTCGAGTTGTAACTCAAGATTTATTTGCGCTGTTATCAACTGATGTTGATGCCCAACAATCGAACCCACTGCATGTACTTCGTGCATCGACATCGTCTGCCACTCAACTATTGCAGACGTTTAGTGCGACGCCAGCTCGACGCGATGAATATGAAGTTCGAGCGATGCCCGATGATGTTTTTTCCATCGGACCATTGACGTGGAGAGATCTAGGTGAAGAGGTTCACGAAGCAGGTATCTCGTGGGGTGCATGGAAGGCAGCGACAATTCTGACTCGCCGACGCGCGGATGGAAGTATCCCGTCATGACAACTCGTTCCGAAGTGATTGCAGACATTTCAATGAGCGGTACTGCAGCGTGTCATGCGTTATCCGATGTCACTGATGCCTGGTTGATAGAGATTTTCAATGCCGCTACTGCCGGAGAAAAGAAACGTGATGACATAGTGCTTATTGCAGTCGGCGGGTATGGCAGACGTGAACTGGCCCCGCACAGCGATCTTGACATTTTGCTTGTGCATAAATCAGTAAAAAACATTGGTGAGATCGCCTCAAAGATGTGGTATCCAATTTGGGATGCCGGTATCAAGCTTGGTCATGCTGTTCGTACTCCGAAAGAGACAATTCAGTTATGTACATCAGATCTTGATACAGCCACCGCATTAGTGACCGCACGTGTAATTGCTGGAAACCAGAAACTTGGACACGAGCTGATTCGTGAGGCGTCTGCTGGTTGGAAGAAAGACGGCCGTCAATGGTTGGTGCAATTACACAGACGAATAATTGAGCGATATGCAAAAGATGGGGAAGTTGCATTTCTTCTTGAGCCAAACCTTAAAGAAGGTCTTGGTGGTTTACGTGACATTCATGCATTGCAGTGGGCAGTGGAAGCAGGTTTGGAATTGTCAACTGATGATCGCCGACAATTGATCAGATGTAATGACGTTCTGCTTGGTGTGCGTGTTGCACTGCACCGTCAAGTTGGTCGCGCTAGTGAAATATTGCGATTGGAAGATCAAGGGCCTGTTGCGCCGATGGCCGGATACGCCACAGACGACAAGTTGATGGAAGCCATTGCAGAAGTAGGACGCGAAGTGGCGTGGATTGCTGATGAAGCGTGGGCACAACTAGACCCGCCAGCAGATCGTTCTCCTATTGCGCAAGCACTGGCGCCAGGAGTGCATCTGTTAAACGGTGAAGTGCATCTTGATGATGCTGTGAATGTCGCCGATGACCCGACGTTATTGCTACGAGTTGCAACAGCGGCAGCGCGTCTTCGGGCACGTATTGATCGTGCGTCGTTAAATCGACTGGGAGATTTATCACCACAATGGCCAAACCCGTGGCCAGCAGGAGCTAGTGATGATCTTGTTGCGCTGCTCCTTGAAGGTGAAGCTGCGATTCCCGTTCTTGAATCATTAGATCAGCGCAACTTGTTAGTGCGCGTGTTGCCTGAATGGGCGTCGGTACGCAGCAAGCCGCAACGCAACGCATTTCATCGCTACACAGTCGACCGTCATTTGTGGCAGACAGTTGCGAATGCTGCAGAGTTGGTGCATCGAGTAGCTCGCCCTGACTTGTTGGTGCTATCGGCTTTGTTCCATGATCTCGGTAAGGGTTATCCCGGAGATCACACCGAAGTGGGCATTGAACTGTTTGCTGAAATTGGAACGCGAATGGGAATGCCTGAATCAGATCAGCGCACTATCAGTTTGCTTATTGAACATCATTTGTTACTTGCCGATACCGCTACGCGACGCGACTTGTCTGATGATGCCACCATCACCATGGTGTCTGGACACTTGCAATCAACAGTTGTATTAGATCTGTTACATGCGCTGACGCAAGCTGATTCACTTGCTACAGGCCCGTCGGCATGGAGTGATTGGAAAGCAGAACTTGTTGCGCTCTTGGTTGAACGCGCCCGACATGTATTAGGTGGTGGCGATATGACAGAAGTGATGTGGCGACTTTTCCCTGATGCGTCGGTGCTGGAACTTATGGCCGCTGGCGATATCGCAATTCGCACACAACCAGACCGTGTCACTGTTGTAAGCCCTGACAAGCCAGGAACATTTAGTCGTGTTGCCGGAGTTCTGTCTCTGTACAACATGGATGTCTTGGGCGCTGAAGCACATTCAGATGAGCAGGGAATGGCAGCCTCAGAGTTTCGTGTCTCAAGCCAACACGGCGATATTGACTGGGAACCGATTGAAACAAATCTTCGACTTGCACTGTCTGGTCGACTGGCACTTGATTCGCGACTTGCAGATCGTGCAGCGAATGCTCGGCCTCGTCGTGCTACGTCTGCGCTTGCACCAGCTGCACCGACAGTTCGTTTCGATGATTCCGCATCATCGAATGCCACATTCCTCGAAGTGCGAGCGCCGGACATGGTCGGAGTATTGCACCGCATTACGAAAGCAATCGCTGATTGTGGACTCGACATTCGTCATGCCCGAGTATTAACCCTCGGAAATGAAGTTGTGGACTCCTTTTATGTGCGGGAAGCGAATGGTGGCCGAATAAATGATGAGGCATATAAGAACGAAATTTCTCGCGCTATTTTGTACTCCCTTGGCGAGAAGTAGTCGCCTTTCTACCAAGTAAGGTGAAATCTATGAGCGATGCAGAACCGCAATACTTCACCAAAGATCTCATTCGATGGAGCGAAACTCTTGCAGCCATTGCACGCACCGGAATGGGCTTCACGCAGAGCTTGTATGAAAAAGAACGGTACGAAGAAGTACTGAAAGTCGCTGCAGATATCAAAGTGGCAGCTGACGATGCCTTAGAGGTGCGCCGCGAACAAGACCATTTTGTCCAAGAGTGGATGGAATCTGTTGGCGAAGGTATTCCCGGATACGTCACTCCGAAAGTTGCTGTCGGCGCAATTGTTGGAAACGAAGAAGGAAAGATTCTCCTCGTTCAACGAAAAGACAGTGGAGTATGGCTGTACCCCACAGGATGGGCTGACGTTGGGTATTCTCCAGCTGAAGTAGCCATGAAAGAAGTAGAAGAAGAAACAGGCATTATTGCTGAGCCATTACAACTGCTTGGCGTTGTTGATGGCATGCGTATGGGTTTCTCACGATTCGGCATGTACATGTTGTTGTTTCATCTGCGCGCAACTGGCGGGGAACTACAAGGACATCCATTGGAAACAGGCGATGTGGGCTGGTTCGGGCCCGATGAACTTCCCACTCCAACAGCTGGTGCGCAATGGTGGGGCGACATGGCTTTTGCAGCGATTGCTGGCGACATTAATCCGGCAACGTTTGATGCTCCGCGCGAACATATGTGGCGCGGCGATCACGCCAGTTAATTAGTTCGTGCCCTGATCGCGCAGAAACTGTTCGACTTCGTCGACTAACAAGTGTGCGTTACTTTCGGGATCTTCTTGATCGTCATCTCCGAATTTGAATTCAAGTTGCGGTGAGTCTTCTTGATCGAAAATATCGTCACCCATGGAGTCAAGTCGTTCGACATATTCACGAAGGTCGTCGTCGTCTTCGATTAGTTCATTGACTTTGCTGTCGTAGGCAACAACAAAATTATGCAACGCAGAAAGTGGGGCAGGTGTGCCGATAATTTCCCCGGCGCGTGCCATGAGAGCACTTGCTGCCTTTGGTGAAGGTATCTGCGATGCATATGCAGGCACTGCAGCCCACAACGATGCTGATGGGATAGATGCTTGTGAACATGCATCGTGCAAGACGCCAACTATTCCGGTTGGACCTTCATATCGCGAACGTTGTAGATCAAATCTGTCAATAGTGGTTTGGTCGTTTGCGGTACCCATGACACGAACTTCGCGCGAGTGTGGAACATCTGCAAGTAACGCGCCAAGTGACAACACTATTGATGCTTCGAAACGAGCAGCAACACTGACGATCTGTTCGGTAAACAAGCGCCATTTCAAACTTGGTTCTGGACCAAGTACAAGAATGACATCTGCGCCAGGCGTGCTTGCATGCCACAGACTGACCTTTGGCCACACAATGGTGCGATTTACTCCATCGAGTAAACGAACAGATGGGCGAATTGTCGCAAAGTCGGTGAATTCTTCAGGGTCGATCTCAGCGAGAGGCTCAGCATTCCATGCATCAATGAGGGTGCGTACTGCTGTACTTGAGGCGTCGGCCGCATCGTTCCAGCCACTAAACGCCGCAATGACGGCAGGGCTGCGAAGTGTTGGTTGCGATAACCAGCGGACGTGATCTGAAGCCGTCATTCCTTCAAAATCTATCGCCGAAAATCACCAGAGAATTCACTAATTGGCTGCATCTGCCAGATCATGTGGACCAGCTGCCGGATAGCCCTTTTTCTGACGAATTGCGGCTCCCCACGGCTTCAAAATGGCGATTAATTCGTCGATGTCAGAGCCAAGCGCGCGCACTACACATTCCATTTGTTTGTCGGTGTTTTGTTCTACTAATTCGCGCTGGGCACGGCCCTCTGTGGTGAGGGTTCCGTCATCTGTAATGAGACCGTCTCGTAACAAGCGATCAGTGGCTTCGTCGTAATCTGCTTCGTTCCATCCACGGCTGCGGCTATAGGTCTTGATGGGCATTCCCCAGAACAACTCGCTCAGCACCCCAATTTCGCATGCGGTGAATCCGGCACTAATCCATGCCCCGGTATGGCTGTCTCCTCGGTATTCACGCAGCATGTCACCGAGTCGCCACACATCTCCGACAACTGAACCCGGCATGGCAAGTGAACTCATGCCAGCAAAAAGCGCGCGACCTTCTGGACGAAGTACTGCTGTTGCACGTGAAAGTAATGTTCGCGCACGAGATGCGCCTTCTGGATTTTCACCGATGATGCGGTGCAGTTGCCCAATTGCGCCGTCATCGCGTGCAGCACAGATTGTTGTTGCATCTGTCAGTGTCCAACCGTATGCAACAGATGGCAACACCACTTCTGGTTTGAACACCGAAAAGGCGGCAGCGACTACGTGTCCTGGTACCTGCCCCATAACTGAACCACGACTAGTGAAGTACGCCGGACCATCAGGCGCCATGACTCCGTTCAGTTCTCGTGGACTCGCCCCGAAACCCAATTTTTGGTAGTTGCTGTGGCACTCGGGCGAGAAATACACCTGCCCCGTGACTGGTTCAAGAACACCTGCTAATACTCGCGAAATATGTGTGGATGACATGCCTGAAGAATAACGACTCGCCGATGTCGCCCGACTACTGGGGTAAATGTGGCAAGGTGGGTGCATGTCAGTTGTTGTTGAACAAGCCACTATTGCTAATGCCGAATTGATTGACGCCTTCAACCGTCTCATTCCGCAACTTTCGACTTCTAACAAGCCACCAACCCAAGAGCAATTAGCCGAGATCATTGCGTCGCCATCGACTGTCCTCTTTATAGCTCGACACGACGAACATATTGTTGGGTCACTCACTCTTGCAACATTTCGCATTCCTACCGGGGTACGTGCGTGGATAGAAGATGTTGTGGTTGATTCTGCGGCTCGAGGACATGGTGTTGGTGAAGCACTGAATCAAGCAGCAATCTTGGAAGCGCGTCATCGTGGTGCAATTACGGTTGAACTGACATCACGTCCATCTCGTGAAGCTGCAAATCGCTTGTATCAGCGACTCGGCTTTGTGGCCCGCGAAACAAACGTGTATCGACACGAGCTATAGAGGCTTCTTAATTTCACGCTATGGTTGCGCTATGAATCACCTCGAAGGCACATACGTACCCAGCACTAGCGAATGGGTACGTAATCAAATCGATGAGTACGAAAAGTCTGCAGGCACTGTAGGAAACACTCTTATGAAGACGGGCATCCCTGTCATCATCGTCACTATGCGTGGCGCCAAGAGTGGAAATGTTCGAAAGATCGCACTGATGCGTGTTGAACATGAAGGTTCGTATGCGTTGGTTGCATCACGCGGTGGCGCTGCCGAAAACCCGGATTGGTATACCAATCTGATCGAGAACCCTACAGAAGTTCTGGTGCAAGATGGCCCGGCACCATTTCGTGTCACGGTTCGTGAAGTAAAAGGTGATGAATACAACGTGTGGTGGGAGCGTTCCGCTGCTGTATTTCCTCAGTACAACGAATACAAAACCAAGACGTCACGCATCATCCCAATCTTGATTACAGAACCTCAGTAATTTTTAGTGTTGTTGTAGAAACGTTCCTTCAAGTTGATCGAGATGATCTCGGTCAAGTTGCCACAACTGGGCGAATGACTCAATTCCTTGCGTTGCGGTATTGCCGCGAAGACTAGACAACCCAAGCAAGGCTCGAGCTGCAGTGGGAAGTGTTTGTGCAATTTCTAAAGGAATAGCAAGTGGTACTGCTTCTTCTGGCGTCAACCACCCCAACAAGAACCCGATGTACAACGCCTTGCGAACTCGGTCAGAACTTGTGTTAGCGCCACCGCCATGAGCAAGACTGCCCAAGTAAATTAGTGCGTCGCCCGGCTTCATTTCTACGGGTTGCGCGCATGATGCATCAATAGGGCTGTTGTATCCGTCGCGGTGGCTACTCGGCACCACCATGGTTGCACCGACTTCTGCGTCATAATCACCCAAGGCAACGAGCGCAGACATTTGAAGATCTATTCCTTGTTTTGCGGCAAACGACCAGTTGATGTCATCACGATGCAGCGCCTGAGCTGGGTTACCGGGCGCGATGTAAATAGTTTCAGCTTGACTCATCCAATAATTACCGCAGTTAGGCAAAAGAATTTCATCGGCTATACCGAGCAGAATCTCATTGAGAAGAATTGAATCAACGAACTGACGACTCTTCGCTGCAAGTCCTTGAATACGAACTGTCTTTCGACCATAAAATTCATCGTCCCCGGCGTCTTCCCGAAACCCAGGAGACCGACGCTCAACGTGAGGCTGTAGTTGATCATGCAGTGTGCGAGTTTCGTTCGGTGTCAATAATCCTTCGACGACAACTCCACCGTCGCGGTGCACAATTTTTGCTAATTCACTGACCGATGTATTTTTCGGGCAACGAGATAATGATTGAGAGGAGAACACTGAGTCACGGTATCTACCACAAGGTGGACAATGATTCCATTCGACCCGAAATATATGAAGATTGAGTTTTTAGCCCGAAGAATGGACACGTACTGATTCGGGAATTGACGTGCGAACGCGAGCAGAGCCCGGTTCACGAACAGTGAGTTCTCGGGTAGTTGCATTGAGTGAAAGTTTCCAGCCTCCTTCATGGGCGCATCGGTGGTGCTCGGTGCACAGAGGGATGAGGTTGGCCATATCTGTGGTGCCACCAAGATTCCAAAATGCAATGTGATGTGGTTGGCATTGCGAGACCGGTATGTGACAGTGGGGCATGGCACAGGTTGTGTGCATGGATTCGAGAGCTCGCCGCTGATGCCGTGTTGCAAGACGACTCGACCGACCCACGTCAAGAACGACACCGTCATTTCCTAAAACAATGGGAATGATTTTTGCCTCACAGGCAATACGACGAATGGTTTCAATCGGAACATCAATATCAGTGCCCGTATGGACGAGCGAATGTTTATGTACACCAGATTGAAGTGTTTTGAGATCGATAATGACACTGACGTCGGCCCGACCATACGCAGATGTGATGGGCGCTGCGGAATCTGTGTTTGTATCAATGACGAGGGCACACAAACTAAGGGCTCGAAGTTGATCGGGAGATCGCGGCTCGCCGTTAACAGTTCCTTCTCGAAAGAGTCGTTCCACTGCATTTTGTAGTCGACCTACTATTTGCAAACCTGATTCGGGGTCGAATTCTCCGCGTAGGCACACCATGCCCGAATCACGATCGACCCAATGGCGTAGGAAAGTACGGCGGCGTTGCTGCTCAAGTTGAGTGAGCCCAGAGTCCGTGTGAACCTGTTGCACAGCGCGCCGTACGGCGCGGGCAAAATTATCGGGTGTGGTGTGCGAGGCAACCATGTTGATCCAGTTTCCTTGGATGGCAACTTGTTGCTTCTCAGGCTCTGAAAGGTGTGACATGGCCTGGGTGACGGCATCGATATGTGCAACGGAAACGGTGCCGGTGGTGAGTGCACTTTCGAGCAGTGGAACTAGAGCCAACGTAGAGACCCGTGCCACGCCTCGTTGCGCTTCGCTGCGTGTGACCCCGCATGCTGATGCAATGACTTGTGCCGGAACCACTGATGGTGATGCAGCAGCGAGTTCTTGAAGGCGTCGTGTGAGAAGAAGTTTTTGCGAATCAACCCACGCTGCAACCTGGGCTAGACCTTCGAGCGCTTGACGCACTGACTCGGTTGTGAGCTGGTTTATGGGCAGCGAATCGATTTTTTCCACGATGGGACAAATTGTGGTTGCGCGGAGAATGACTGACATATGACCTCGCTCCTAAGAACTGTGAGGTGGACAACTGGGCCATGCAGCCAATATGAATAGGGTTTCCCTATCGACAATCACACCGTAGAGCGTGGGTGTGTCGCAGTTACGCGGTTGCTGGCTCGTTCTTTTCCATGGCGTCAGATAATCCGGCGCGCAAGCGCAACGGCTGTTCACGCAGGATAATTGCAAGCAACAACCCAATAACCATGGTTGCGGCGCAGAGCCAATAGATTCGACTGACTCCCAATGCAAGGCTGTCAATCACTGCTTGCTTTGATGCAAGAGGCAACGTAGCAATCTGTTGCGGTGATCGAATAATTGAAGAAGCTTTGTCTGGATCAATTGTTATTTGCTTTGGTATTTCACTGCGAATAGTGGAGTTCAACACTGTGCCGAAAATTGCGAGTCCGAATGAGCCACCGAGTGAGCGAAAGAACATCACCGTTGCAGTTGCAACACCGAGATCAGAGAAATCAACCGCATTCTGACTAGCAATTGAGGTGGTTGTGAAAATGGAAGCTGTACCAAAGCCCATAAGAATCATTGGAATTACAAGAAATAAATACGGAGTTGTTCCGGTGATTTGCGCAACGCCAATCAGTCCACAGAAGGAAAGCACACTGCCAACGATTGGAAATATCTTGTACTTGCCGGTCTTTGCAATGATGCGACCAATTCCAAATGTGGCAAGTGTGACACCAAGCATTTGTGGCAATGTGCGTAATCCAGATTCTGTGGGCGATACCAACAGTGAATCTTGGAAGTACAACGAAAGAAAGCCACCTGCACCATACGTGACAACACCGGCGCACATTCCGAGTAGCGCACATGTGCGAACGACGTCATTTGAAAATAATCGCAACGGAATCATTGGTTCCTCGGCGCGTTGTTCTACTTTGATAAATGCGCCAAGACCAAGAAGTGCAATTACAAAAAGAATCAGAACATGTTGTTGGGTCCAACCGTGCCTGCCTTCTTCGAGGCCGATCATCAGTGACGCGATGGTGAGAGACAACAAGCCAGCCCCCATGAAGTCAAGTTTTGCTTTCCGGCGCTTGAAAGGCAGTCTGAGTGCGAAATGGCACACGCCGCCAACAAGGATGACGAATGGGACGTTGATGTAAAAGATCCATGGCCAACTTGCGTGGTCGATGATGAGTCCACCGACAAGTGGTCCGAGAATTGCTGAACCCACAAATGCAAGTGTGAAGTAGCCCATGTATCGGCCGCGCTCACGTGGTGGAAGAATGTCCCCAAGAATTGCGAAGGCGAGTGCTTGAATTCCGCCGCCGCCCATTCCTTGAAATGCCCGTGCTGCAATAAGTTGACCCATTGATTGCGATGCACCGCACAAAATTGAACCGACTAAGAAAACAGCCATTGTCGATTGAAAGATGAGTCGACGACCATAGAGATCAGACAGTTTGCCAAGCAATGGCGTGCTGATCGCCGACGTCACGATGTAAGCGGTTCCTACCCAAGCAAAACTTTCGAAGGCATTGAACTGTCCCGTAATGGTGGGAAGAGCGGTCGCGATGATGGAGGTTTCAAGGTTTGCCAGCATGACGGCAAGAGCCAAGGCACCAAGGACAATCCACAATCGTTTATTGGTGAATCCGGGAACCAGAGTCTCTGTAGCCATGTTTTCACCGTAGCCCTCAGGTGGTGTCTGAGTTCACACGGAGCATTAATTGGGTGATTACATACGGCAATAGGCACATACGCTTCAGGTGTGACGACTGTGTGGCTCCGGCCAACTGAAAATGGTGGCCAACGTTGCTGGTGGCCAGGCGATGATGATCAATACATCGAGTATCACGACACCGAATGGGGTCGACCTGTCGCTGATGACACTCGGCTTTTCGAAAAACTTTGCCTCGAAGGATTTCAAGCTGGATTGTCGTGGTTGACCATCTTGCGCAAACGCGAAAACTTCCGCACGGCATTTAATGCCTTCGACATGGATGAGGTTGCTCGATTCTCAGAGCGTGATATCAATCGTCTGTTGGAAGATGCAGGAATTGTTCGGCACCGCGGAAAAATTGAAGCGACCATCAATAATGCAGGTCGTGCACTGGACCTGATTGATGAAACTGGTTCGCTGTCGGAGTACATCTGGAACTTTGCACCAGACGTACCTTTTGGTCGTGATGGTAAGTCACTGCATGCGTCTGGCGTTGCTTCCATATCGCCATCAGCTACAGCACTGTCAAAAGATTTGAAAAAACGTGGATGGAAATTTGTTGGCCCCACCACTGTGTATTCATTCATGCAGTCGATGGGATTAGTGAATGATCATGTCGATGGATGTCATGTTCGCAGTGCATGTGAGGATGCACGACAATCAGCTATCGCTGCGCGAAAATAACTAACTACGGGGATTGAGTAAATCTTCTGCGTTCTGGCGCACTTGCCAGTCTTTGTCTTCAAGCGCGAGTTGTAATGCAGCGTCAACTTCTTCACCTTCGAATGGGGCAAGCGCCAAGATGGCGCGTCTACGTACAGCAGGTTTATCCGAGCATGCCGCAAGAATTGCAGGCAGTCCGCGTGCATCACCGAGTGAACCAAGTGCAGCCGCACATGCTTCGCGCACCACAGCCTCAGTGTGTGATGTCGTGCGATCAATGAGAGTTTCGATTTCAATGTCGCTTGCGGGCATGCGTTCACCCACGCACCATGCAGACATCTCTGCCACGAACACATCTGGGTCATCGATGCACTGATGAACATTGACCGAAGGAAACGGAACCGCTAATTCAACAGCCGTACGTCTGGTTTCGATGTGTGAATCCTGAATATATGGAGCAAGAATTTCAGCAGTCAATGTTCCGATGCGTGCAAGAGCACGCAATGCACTGGCGCGAACAGTGCCATCCTCATGGTGCAATGCCTCGAGAGCTACTGAGGAATCCCCAGAGAATCCGGCTGCTATGACATCAAATCGAAAATTATCTGACATAGCGGATTAGGCCCGAAGGAGCCCACCCACAAATTCAAATGCAATGGTGAATAAGAAACCAAGGATGCAGGCAATAAGGGCACCGAGGACGATTGCACCGCCAGAAAGGCTTGCGAGGGTCTTCCATTTTTGATCGCGTTCTGGTTCGGCATAGAGAGGGGTGGGTTTATTGTCAACCCGCACCACCGCGGTACGTCGCGGCGTGGCAGGCTTCATACGGTCAATAAACGCAAGCGCAACCAAGGCCAGGGCAACAACCCACACAGCGCGGGCACCAGCACCGGTAGCGGTAATGGCAAAGAAGGATGATGAAAGGATTGACATACTCATGAACAACACGATTGTACCGCCAGTCCCACCACGACGTCCCGCACCATTGCGTGGGCTGGGATACGCCCTGCCATTAATTACTCTCTCGTGGATTGTGTTGTTCGGCATTATTGCAATGGCAGCTGTGCGGATTCAACGTTTTGAACTGGCACCTGGCGAAGCAATGGCCGTGGCACCACGCATTGAGTTTGCAAAATCCTCGACAGGGACAAAAGTTCCGGAACGATTCCGCACGACGAACGGAATCAAATTTGTCACTGCATTTGGTGGTCAATTATCCATTCTCGACAGTGTTCTGGGCTGGATTGACCCACATGTGCAAGTGGATACGTACAAGGAACATTTCGGAACAAGTACGCCAAGCACTTCACGACGTCTTGGATTTCAAGCAATGATCGGTGCAAAACAAATTGCTGAATACGTTGCGATGAAGAGACTAGGACTCGACGTAAAACTTGTGATGGGTCGAGTAGTTATTGAAGAACTGGTCTGCGACGGTGCGCCCAAGAAAAATGCTGCATGTACAAATCTTGAAGTAGGGGAAACCATTACTCACTTAGATGGTGTCGCGACATCTACATTGACTGAACTTGCGGCGCAGATGAAGGGGCATGTTGTCGGCGACACAGTGGAACTCACAGTGATTCCGTATGACGCAAAGGCAGCAACTCCGGATGCAACAAAGGCTGAGAAGCGCACCGTGCAGTTAATGGCAAACGCTGATAATCCCACTCGTCCAATTATCGGCTTCGTTCCAGCAGATACTCGCAAGGTGTCGTTGCCGTTTGACGTGAAAATTTCAACTACAGATATTGGCGGACCATCTGCGGGTCTTGCCTTCACGTTGGCGCTGCTTGACGAACTAACAAGCGGCAATCTGATGGGCGAATCTCATGTGGTTGCGACCGGAACAATCAGCGAAGATGGCTCTGTTGGGGCGATCGGTGCTCTCGAACAAAAGGCTGTGGCGGTCGAGGCATCGGGCGCTGACCTCTTCCTCGTTCCAGCTGGTCAATCTGTAGATGAGATGAAGCGAGCTCGTCAGGCGGCCGGTTTAAAAGTCAAAATTGTGCAAGTTGCAACTCTGAATGAAGCGTTGGCAGTGTTACGTACTAACGGCGGCGATGCTTTGAGCGCAACCACTGCCTAGGTGGGCTGTGGATAATGCCACCAAATGGCACCCTAGGAGTCGTACTGTAGATGCCTAATGGCTATCTCTTTCTCCCGACCCGACCCATCATCGCCTGCAGCAGTGGGTTCGGCTGCGTTTCCCACCGGTCGCCGTGGGTTCGACCAGGCTGAAGTACGTGATTTTCTCAAAATGGTGGCTGCTGAGATGGCTCGCCTGCAAGAACGCGAACGCTTCCTTGAAAGTGAAATGCGCGCCATGCAAACACGGGGCTTATCGGCTCCTGGGCGCCTCGATGAAGAGACTGTCACCACGTTGCTTGGTGAAGAAGCAGCACGGGTTCTGACAGCTGCTCGTGATGCGAGTACACAAATTCGTGACCGCGCTGAAGAGTCCGCAACTCGCCTTGTCAAGGACGCCGCAGAAGATGCAGTTCGTATTCGTGAATCTGCAGTCTTAGAAGCAGCTCGCATTCGTCAAGACTCAGGCTCAGACGCCGAATCTGAAATTGAAATGGCAAAGCAACAAGGCCGTGACATGGTTAATGAGGCACGTGAGTATCGCGAAAAAGTCTTGTCAGAATTGTCCCGTCGTCGTGATGCTGCTCGCTCACAAATTGAACAGCTTCTTCATGGCCGCGACCGTCTTATGAATGCGTTCGAACGTGCGCGTATTGCCAGCGAAGATGTCATCGGCGGACTCACTGATGCTCATGATGAGCCTGAATTCATTGTGGATTTGTCGCCTACTACTGGTCCTGTGCCAATCATCAATTCTGAACATCCTTCGGTAAAAGTGTTTGACCGTGAAGAAGTAATCGTTGAAGAAGAGGCAGCAGAAGTTGTTACCAATGTTGTTATTTTTGATCATGAAACTGAAGCAGAAGTAGAATTTATTGCAGAAGAAGTCAGCGTCGAAGTAGTTGATGAAACTCAGATTGTTGACGTTCTTCACCCAGTGCACACACCTGCTGATATCGCTACATCAGTAGAGGACATTGCTTCTACAGAACAAACCGAAACATCTCAGACCAATGTGGTGTCATTATTCGGTCGCGGTCGACGCTCAGTCGACATGCCTGAAATTGAAATTGAACCTGAAATCGCAGAAGTAGAGACTGCGAAATTGCTAGAAGTAGTTGTTGCTCCGACTCCGAAGAAAGATGTTGCTGCTGTCGACGATATTTTTGCAAAGTTGCGTGCGGGTAGCACTGCCGATGTCGCTGCGAAAGCAACAACCGCGTCTGAGATCACGAAAGACGAAAAGCTTGCTGTGAAAGCTTCTGCGCCAAAAGCGGAGAAAAAGGCGAAAGTCAAGTCCACTGTTCCAGTTGTAGACCCAGCACGATTCGAAGAGCGCAATGAAGAACTGTCACTGGTAGTGGTAGCCATGGCTCGAAAGTTGAAGCGGGTCCTTGCTGACGAACAAAACACTGTTCTTGGCCATGTTCGTGCAAAGCGCAGTTCGTTGGATATCGATGCAGTGCTCGGAACTGAAGCCGAACATAGCGCTCGGTATGCGGTAGCCGTCGTAGAAGACACCATGGCGGCCGCAAGTGCTGGCGCGAAGTCTGTGAAAGCTGCTGGTGGTTCAAGTCGTCGTGTTACACAAAAGGCCATTGCTTCTCACGCTGTCTCAGCAATTACTGCAGGTTTGGTCGCAGGGTTCCGTGAAGATGCCCGTATCGCAATTGGTGAAGCCGAAGGCGATCATGATGTCTTACTTGGGCTCATCCGTGACGTGTATCGCAGCTGGAAGACAGAACGAATCGATTCCCATGTCGACGACATTGCCTGTTCGTCATACAGCCATGGTGCGTATCTTGCTTTAGAGCCAGGTAGCCGCATCACCTGGATGGCCGAGCCAGATACCAATTGCTGCAGTGAATGTGAAGACAATTCGCTCGGTGGCTCCGTTGTTCGTGGCGATGATTTCCCCACAGGTCACAGTCATCCACCTGCTCATGCAGGCTGCCGATGCCTTGTTTGCCCCGTTCAGGACTAGCGTCCTGATGCGTGCGTAACTCTTCAGACCTTCCTGGCGGCCCTACTGGCCCTGTATTCCGACTTCCTAACTTTGGTAAGCCCTCTCGTGGCCGAATTGTGGTCTCAGTTGTAGTTGGACTCTTCTTGCTCCTTGTGTTCAGCGCAAAGGCGATGTCGTCGTTCTATGTGAATGTGTTGTGGTTTAACAGTGTTGGTCGCAGCGATGTGTACTGGGCAGTTTTACGCAGCAAGGCGGAACTTGTTGGTGTGTTTACAGTGGGTTGTTTTCTGTTCTTGTGGGTCAACCTTCTTATTGCAGATCGCCTCGCTCCACTGACTCTGCCGAATACACCAGAAGATCAGACCATCATCCGTATCCGTGAATTGACGGCAAAAAGTCGCGGCAAATTGCGAATCGCGTTAGCTGTACTTATTGGCATCATGCTTGGATTACCTGCGTCGAGCCAATGGCAAGAGTGGACTATGTTCCGCAATCGTCAAGCTTTTGCGGTCGGGGACCCGTTGTTCAAAGCAAATGTTGGTTTCTATGTCTTCCGTCTACCTTTCGCACAATTTGTAGTGTCATGGGCTTTTGGCGCACTTGTTCTTGTCACAATCATCACCACGGCATTCCATTTCATCAACGGCAGTATTCGCCCGCAAGATCGCGTGCAACGCGTGACATCGCAAGCCAAAGTTCATTTGTCGGTGCTTCTTGCCATTGGAACTCTTCTGCGCGCTGCTGATTATTGGTTGTCGAAATACCAATTGACATCGTCGACTCGAAGTGTTGTACGCGGTGCGTTATACACGGATGTGAATGCCCAATTGCCGGCATTGAACTTGATGGTCTTGGTGTCACTTGCTGTAACAGCATTGTTGTTGTGGAATATTCGTCAGAAGGGTTGGCGCTTGCCCGTTCTCGCAATCGGTCTATGGATCGTTGTTGCATTGGCTGTCGGAACGGTGTATCCAGCAATCATTCAACGATTCGTTGTTCAGCCAAACGTAAGTACACGAGAGTTGCCGTTTATTCAGCGCAACATTATTGCCACAAAGTCAGCAATGGGAATCTCTGATGTGACGCGCCAAGACACAACCTTTAGTGATATTAGTGCCACTGATGTCACCACTAACGATGCGGCTCTTCGAGATGTACGCCAACTTGACCCTACGCAAATGCTTGATCGTTTTGCTCTGGACCAAGGACTCAAATCGTTCTACACAGTCAACGACCTTGATGTTGACCGTTACTCAATTGATGGTCGCGTGCAGCAAGTGCTTGTCGCAGCTCGTGAACTTAACCTTGCTGGTGTTCCAAACCGTACGTGGGTTTCTCGCCATCTCTTGTACACACACGGTTGTGGTGTCATTGCTGCTCCGGCAAGTCTTGCAACAGAAGATGGTCGCCCTTCATACATTGATTTGAAAGTCACTAAGCCACAGATTTACTTCGGAGATCGTCTCGGCGAATATGCAGTTGTCAAGACTTCCCAAAAAGAGCAGGCATGTCCAAGTGGCACAGAGACCTCTTTTGTGGGAAATGGCGGAATTAAGTTCAACAGCTTTGTTCGGCGTGTTGCCCTTGCAGTGAATTTTGGGGAGTTCAACCTTTTCGGTTCAAGCCTCATTACGAAAGATTCTCAAATTCTTTTGCAACGCGATGTGCGTTCACGCGTAGCAAAGATTGCGCCATTCCTGCACCTTGATGCTGACCCATATGCAGTTGTCGTTGATGGTCAAGTGAAATGGGTCGTTGATGCTTTCACCACGACAAATCGCTACCCATATGCGGAGACTGCAAATGTTTCGCAACTCACTACTGGTAGTGGGCTAAACCATTCGTTTAACTATGTGCGCAACAGCGTCAAAGCGGTAGTCGATGCGTATACAGGCAACGTGACTCTGTATCTAATGGATTCAAAAGATCCGATTGCTCTCATGTGGAACGCTGCATTTCCGGACTTGTTCGCAAAGAAGTCAACTGTTCCTGCTGAATTGTCAGCGCACTTCCGATACCCAGAAGATTTGTTCCGCGTGCAGACAAATATGTTTGGCCGTTACCAATTTGATGATGCAACATTGTTCTTCAACCGTGATGCGGCCTGGAGCATTGCTCAGGCTCCTGCCAATGCACCAGAAACGGGTGGCTCTGGCGGACTTCTTGGATCCTCTGCTACCGGTATTGACCCGGTTGATTCCATTAATGCCAATGATTCATCTGTTCAACGTTTCAGCCCGTACTTTTCTATCTTCCACGAACCAAATGCGAAGACAGACATTGGTCAATTTTCAATGGTCCGCCCGTTCGTTCCCTTCTCCGCTGATGACAGCCGTAAAGAATTGCGGTCGTTGATGGTCGTATCAAGCGAGCCAAAGACGTACGGAAAAATTACGGTGTATGACATCAAGGCGCCACTGCCTGCTGGGCCTGCCACGGTGTCTGCTCAATTTGAAAGCGAACCAGCGATCTCGCAAGCAATTACTCCGCTCGACCAGCGTGGTTCGCGTGTTACATACGGTGACTTGCAACTGGTGCCGGTGGGGAAGGGTCTCGTCTACATTCGCCCGATGTTCGTACAGCCTGACGGCAATGACAAACAGGTATTTGTTCGAAAGATTCTTGCTGGGTATGGCGACAGATCAGTCGTTGGTGACAGTTTGACCAGTGTGATTTCTCAGTTGTTCCCCGGATTCAATGTGAATCTCGGTGATCGTGTTGGTGGTTCATCAAGTACACCAACGACCACAATTGCAGGAAGTCCAGTCACGGTTGCTCCGACAACTGGTACAACGCCAGCAGAGTTGTTGCGACAAGCAGAAGCATTGTTTGCACAAGCTGATGCTGCATTGGCAAAATCTCCACCAGATTTTGCTACATATCAAACCAAGTTGTCTCAGGCACGTGGCTTGGTTCAGCAGGCTTTAGCCGCAGTCAAGGGCTAGTTCAGGCGCGTTGGCGCTGTAACAATTTGTTCGCAAGTGCCGCAAGATCTTGTCGGAATGTAATTTCATACCGAGCTTGTTCGTTTGCAAGACGTACTTGTGTTGTCTTAAGAGCGTCCATCATTTCGGCGACTCCAGAGTCTTCTGCACGCTTTGAGAGCTCTTCAATTTCCGTACCAAGTTCGTGTAATTGACGTGATAACTCTGAGCCCATGCCCGATACTCGCGCTTCAATTCCTGCAAGTCGATCCACTGTGGAGCGTGTAGCTTCCCGTTCAGCTTCTAATGCGGCCATCGAATCGCTCATTTCAGCCCGCAAAGAAGCAATTTCTGCTTGCAGTGCCTCTACGGCCAGTTGGGTCTTTTTGTTTCGGGCAAGCATGGTGATTGCACTAATCCTAAGCATTTCGGGTGAAGTTGTGAGTGAGGCACTCGCCTTGTACCGTAATGCTTCAACTACATCGCGGGGTGGAGCAGCCCGGTAGCTCGTTGGGCTCATAACCCAAAGGTCGCAAGTTCAAATCTTGCCCCCGCCACTAATAAAAAAAGTCTAAAATCCCAGCCTCTCCACAGAGGTTGGGATTTTGGTTTTCTAGGGGTCTGTGACATGTGGCAGCCTCGTCCGCTTCGGTGCCACATTCGCGTGCCTGTTCTAATGGAACTTCCATGTCGACCAGAGTGCAGAGCAGATAACGATGACTATTCGAGGAGCGGCCTATGTTGCCGGCATTTACGAACACCCCCGTCGCGACATTCCAGATCGCACACTGTTTGAGATTCATACAGAAGTTGCACTTGGTGCTTTGGCTGATGCCGGCTTAGCGATGAGCGATGTTGATGCCGTGTTCTGTGATGGCACAGCTGGTTTCGGACCAATGTCGTTGGTGGAACATTTTGGTTTACGCCCGAGCTACTTCGACAGCACTGAAACAGGAGGCTCGTCGTATCTTGCACATGTCGGTCATGCAGCTGCAGCTATCGCTGCCGGCAAGTGCTCTGTTGCGTTGATTACGTTGGCCGGAAAACCCCGCACAGGTCGTCACGAGGTGTCCTTTGCCTCAGGATCAGACGCAGGGTTTGAATCGGGTTGGGGAATTGCTGGCGCGCCACACACATACGCGCTCGCCGCACAACGCCACATGTACGAATTTGGCACTACATCTGCGCAGTTAGCCGAAATCAAGGTCGCTGCAAGCATTCACGCCCAGTACAACCCGAATGCGTATTTGCCATACGCCGTCACCGTTGAAGATGTGTTGAATTCGCCATTAGTAGCTGACCCGCTACATCGCCTCGACTGTTGTGTTGTTACCGATGGCGGCGGAGCCTTGATTGTGGTGTCTCCTGAAGTTGCGCGTTCACTCAATCGCACGTCGGCAAAAATTCTTGGTCACGGTGAAGCAATCAAGCACACAAACAATGGTGGTATTGATCTCACCTACACCGGCGCCGTGTGGTCTGGACCACGTGCGTTCGCCGAAGCAGGGGTCAGTGTTGCCGACATTAAATACGCGTCAATCTATGACAGTTTCACAATCACTGTTTTGCAAACAATTGAAGACCTTGGATTTTGTGAAAAAGGACAAGGCGGAAAATTCGTTATGGATGGCGGACTCGTTGCGCCATTCGGGAAATTGCCGTTCAATACTGACGGTGGTGGATTGTGCAATAACCACCCATCAAACCGTGGCGGAATCACCAAGGTGATTGAAGCAGTGCGCCAGATGCGTGGTGAGGCACACCCTGCAGTACAAGTGCCGAACTGCCAGATATCACTTGCTCATGGAACGGGCGGAAGTCTTGGTTCGAAGCATGGCTCAGTCACACTCATTCTTGGACAAGAGGACGCATGACCATGTTGCCAGCACCCGCACCTGTTATTAACTCGACCACTGCTGAATTTTGGAAAGCCACTACAGAGGGACGATTCATATTGCAGCGCTGTGATGCGTGCGACATTGTTTTGTGGTTCCCACGTCGCAACTGTCCGAAGTGCTGGACAGAAAATGTGTCCACATTTGATGCGCAGCAAACGGGCACTATTTATAGTTTCACTGTTGTGCGCAAGGGGACCGGAGCATTCAAGGATGCCGGCCCATTTGTTATCGCCTATGTGGAACTTGCTGATGGCCCACGCATTATGACCAACATTGTTGATTGTGACATTGATGCATTACATATAGGAATGCCCGTAGAGATGGTGTTTCACGACACTGGTGAAGGAAGTGCTTTGTATCGCTTCCGACCTGCTTCTCGTTAGCGGCACGCCTCTAACTCATACATCGGGGTGCCTTGTAGTGGCACCCATAACCCAGCACCCACTTGACGGAAATGTTGCGAGAGGTGTTTGCGGTACCACTGCGCCGAACGGTGGTATACCTGCAGATCTGTTCCAGATTTATCGATGATGTTTTCGTAGTCCCACTTGGTGGGAAGCTCGAGATACATCACATGTCGCGTTGCCGCCGCGAGGTTATCGATTGCTTGAACAACTGACTGATTGTCAAGGTATTGCAACACGCTATGACACACAACAAGATCAGATTTTTCGCGAGGGCGCCAAGTGCCTATGTCTCGTTGCTCATGATTCCACGTATTGCACGCGTGTTCGCTGACATCAATTGAACGCACGGTGACTTCAGGAAACTTTGTGTGATACCAATCGCGCCACATTCCCATACCGGCACCTACATCAAGAACGGAAGTGATGTTGATGCCCCACCATGCCGCAAGGTGGTGAACTGCTGTGGCAAGGTGCGCGATCTTCTCAGCGTCGTGCGCACCGTTATCGCCGTAAAAACGTTTGTAATACGCAATATCGAATTTCAGCATGTCGCTACGTTAGAGCGAAGTGCCCGATGAGACCCAAACATCGACACTGACCTGTGTTGTCGGTGATGCATCTGCAGCGGTCTGCCATACCAGTGGAGTCATTGAAAACAAGTCATTGGCGGTGCTGGGCGATAGGTCGAGTTCAAATTGAATGCGCTCTGCATGTTGAGCCTGTGCTGGCGGTTCGCTGCGTCGCTCTTCTCGTTCATCAATAGAGTTGTCGCGTTTTGGCCGCATCTGTTGTAGATGGTGTGGGCCTGGCGTGACCGTGACCCATGTGCCACCGGGTTTCAATACTCGGGCATATTCTTCGAACGAATGTGGTGCGAATACCGAGAACACAGCCCCACAGGAATGATCAACAATGGGAAGGCGAAATGCCGATGCAACTGCACAGTGAGCATCAGGCAACAGTTTGCTCGCCATTTGCACCGCTTTCTTCGAAATATCGATCCCGTATTTTTCGGTCGCGTTGATGTGAGTGAGGTAATAGCCCTCTCCACATCCCACATCGAGAACTGGGCCAGTTATGTCTCCTAGTGCGTTAGCAAGTGCAGTTGCAATGGGTACATAGCAACCTGTTGCAAAGAAGTCTCGTCGGGAACGAAGTGACTCTGCGGTGTCGCCCGACGTAGAAGTTGGAGCAAGTCGTCCACCGACAACGAGATTGATGTACCCATCTCGAGAACGATCGAAGAGGTGATTGTTCTCACATCGTGCTTCGTACTGACTGAGGTGTAGTGGCATTGTGCAATGTGGGCACGCGAAGACTGTGAAAACGCCGTTGTCTGTGCCCATTTAGGAAGTCTGGCAGTGGTTTTCGCATAAATGCGCAAGAAATCACTGATTCAGGGGCCCCGTGGTTCAGAAATGCAGTGCCCTCACTAGCCTGTTATTCGGACTCAACCCGAAAGATCGTCTCAATGACCGGAAATTCAGTATTTCGTCACCAGCATGCAGGTGTGTTGAGTGTTGCATCGGTTGATGCGCCCAATGTCATTACGTCTGAGTGGATCGATGAGCAGTTGGCAGAGGTATACCAACGCAATGGCCTCAGAGCTGGATTGCTTGCTGGGCTTGCGGGTGTCGAGGAGCGCCGCTGGTGGGATAAAGACGTGTCGTTCTCTGATGCAGCTGCAATGGCAGGCAAACTCGCGATTGAAAAAGCGGGGATTGACCCTTCACAAATTGGCGTATTGATTTCTACGTCGGTGTGTAAGGAGCATCTCGAGCCATCTGTGGCTTGTCTTGTCCATGACCGTTTGAAATTGTCTTCGTCATGTCTGAATTTTGATATCGGGAATGCGTGCCTTGGGTTTATCAATGCGATGCATCTTGGCGCCACAATGATTGACTCTGGCTCTGTTGAGTATGTGCTCATTGTGGATGGAGAAGGTAGCCGTGCAACGCAACAGGCAACACTGGAACGACTTCGCAAACCAGATTCCACGGCTCTTGATGTGTTCGCAGAATTTGCTTCGCTCACCCTTGGTTCGGGGGCAGCAGCAATGGTGATGACAAGCACAACGCGTCATCCAGAAGCACACCGATTGATTGGTGGCATGGCACGAGCTGCAACGGAACACAATTCATTATGTGTTGGAGATCTTGATCGTATGACTACAGATACTCATGGACTATTGGTAGCTGGTCTTGACTTGGCAGCAGAAGCATGGGCGGAAGCACTTATCGACTTCACCTGGGGTTCAGGTATTGATTGGTACATTTTGCATCAGGTGAGCAAGGTGCACACCACGATGCTGTGTGACCGCCTTGCCATTGATTCGTCGAAGGCGCCAATCACTTTTCCTCATTTCGGAAACATTGGCCCTGCGGCTATTCCAATTACCTTGGCAAGCGTGCAAGACCAGATTAAACCGGGTCAGCGGGTGTTGTGTCTCGGCATTGGTTCTGGTCTCAACACAAGTGCGCTAGAGATTCTTTGGTAAATGTGCAGCGTCCGCTCGTTGCTGACTTTGCGACGTTCGGACTTGACCCATCTTGGTCGCGCACAATTGACGTGCTGAGTCATGATGGCGCAATACATCACTGGCACCTTCTTGATCGCCCAGGAACCCAAAAAGATACACCTGTGGTGCTATGTCTTCACGGAAACCCCACATGGTCATTTCTATGGTCACGTTTGTTCAATGAATTGAATTCAAATTTTCGCATTATTGCACCAGATCATTTGTCAATGGGTTTGTCAGAACGAGTGCCTACCCGCACGTATCGCGATCGTGTTGCAGATATCAATGACCTCGTCACTGCCCTGAATATCACTGCACCAATATGGATAGTTGCTCAGGACTGGGGAGGTGCAATCGGAATGGGTTACGCAGTTGCGCACCCAGAGCGAGTTGCCGGAATGGTGCTCTCGAATACAGGGATTGCGATTCCACACGACCGCCGTGCACCGTTGCTCATTCGTCTTGCTGCTGCTACTGGTATTCACCGACTCGTTACAAAAGATTCGTCATTGTTTGTGCGCGCGACACCATTCCTACCAGGGCGTGGAATTTCCCACTTGCAGCGAACGTCGTTGGTCTTTCCGTATCGACAACGTAAACAACGCAATGGTATTGCAGATTTTGTAGCCGATGCGCCACTGACTGCGCGACATTCTTCAGCACAAGACATTGCCGACGTTGCTGAAAAGATATCGACATTGACCATTCCTGTTCGCTTGGTATGGGGCTCTAGTGACCCTGTATTTAATGACGACTTTGCACATGACCTGATGAAACGGTTTCAGAACGTGGCGTTGCACCGCATTGCAGACTCTGGACATCTCACAGTGCTTGAGACATCAATTGCACCACTTGTCGAAGCGGCAATAGAAGAAGCCGGAGAAGGTGAGCCGCTTCAACATGTACAACAAGAACACAATGATGATGCGACCTTGTGGTCTCAGATCGATCATTGGGTTAATGCCGATGACATTGCGATTACGGATGCAGCGGCAGACGCCTCAGTAACGCGACCAGAGTTTGCAGCGCGGCTGTGTTGGTGTCTCCCAGCATTGATTTGATTGCAGTGGTGTATGCGTGTTGGCGTATTGGTGCCGTTGCAGTTATTGCAGATAGAGGTCTAGGTCTTCGAGGGCTTACATCAGCTATTCGTGCGTCACGGGTGAAACACGTCATTGGGCCCGTGAAAGCAATAGCAGCAGCACGATTGTTGCGCTGGGCTCCTCGTGCCTCAATAATTCGGCTCTCCAAACTCTCTGGTTCACCTATTGTCTCACGGCTTGAATATGTGAATGCGCCAGAACCAAATGCTGATGATCTTGCGGCCGTGTTGTTTACTTCTGGTGCAACAGGGCCAGCGAAAGGGGTGCGTTACACACATCGTCAGTTGTATGCACAACGTGACGCCTTGCAAAAGACATACAACATCATTCCGACAGACACGTTTGTCGCTGCCTTTGCTCCGTTCGCGCTATACGGACCCGCGTTAGGTATCGCAACTGGATTAGCCGATATGGATGTGACGTCGCCCGGCACACTGACTGCGGCGGCGCTTGATGATGCATGCCGTCGAGTGAGCGCAACAATGGTGTTTGCTTCGCCCGCAGCATTAGCGAATGTTGTGCGAACTGCGACGACCGATGTTCAGCATCTTGGCACAGTACGCCTTGTTATGTCGGCGGGCGCACCAGTGCCAATTAAGACCTTGCAGGAAGTTTCGCGTCTGTGTCCACTCGCTGAACTGCATACGCCATATGGCATGACGGAAGTGTTGCCTGTTGCTGATGTGTCGTTGAGCGATTTGACACGCATCGGAACAGGGCATGGCGTATGTGTTGGCAAGCCAGTGAGTGGGTGCGATATTCGCATCGACAACGAAACATCAGAACTTTTAGTGTCAGCGCCGTGGATGTCGGCAGGCTACGACTCGTTGTGGCTCACGCAACACAATGCGCGCCCAATATTGAATGTCGATAGTCAAACTGCCACGTGGCACCGCACTGGCGACGTGGGTCATATCGACAGTGAAGGCAATGTATGGATCGAAGGACGTTTGGTGCATGTGATTCACACATCACATGGGCCCATCGCGCCTGTTCCATTGGAGATAGCAGTTGAGGCATTACCGAACGTTGTTCGTGTCGCTGCAGTGGGGATTGGACCTACTGACGTGCAACACATTGTCGTTGTCGTGGAGACCATCAACAGCAACGACGGCCCAGCCGATGCTGAACTAACGCACGCCGTACGTGTTGCACTGGCTCCGTTAACAATTGCCTCAGTGTGGGCAACCAAGAAACTTCCTGTTGATATTCGCCACAACTCAAAGATCGACCGTACTGCAGTTTCGAAACAGATGTCACAAATCTTGTCGGGTACCCAGAAGTGAAGGTCTTGGTCACCGGCACTGGCAGTCTGCTGCTCGGTGGTATCGCTAGTGAACTAGTTCATCGTGGTGATGACGTGGTGTGTCTGCAGCGCAGGACAACAACATTCATCGGGCACGAGAACGCGCAAGAAGTTCTTGCCGATATTCGTGACGCAGATGCGGTAGCGCAAGCGGCACAGGGGTGTGATGCCATCATTCACGGAGCAGCACGCGTTGGAGTTGTTGGTTCGCAGAAAGATTTCTACGACACCAATGTGGTCGGAACTAAAAATATTATTGGTGCTGCTGAACAGCACCACATTTCACGATTGGTGTTTGTATCAACTCCCTCAGTCGCGCACACCGGTGATTCACTGATTGGCGCATCAGCTGGTGAGGCTAAAATTGGTCGCTCGCGTTCGCATTACGCGGAATCAAAAGCCATTGCTGAGCGATTAGTTCTGAATGCGCGGAATGATCATCTCGCAGTTGTCGCCATCCGCCCACATTTGGTGTGGGGCCCTGGGGACACGCAATTAGTTGGTCGAATTGTGGATCGTGCAGCAAGTGGACGTCTTGCGGTTATTGGTACCGGAAATGCATTGGTTGATTCCACGTATATCGACAACGCGATTAGTGCGCACATTGCAGCGCTTGATGCCCTGCGCATAGGTTCAGCGTGTGACGGCAAGGCGTATGTCATCTCAAACAGCGAACCACGCACTGTGAATGAACTGATGCGCTCAATGTGCGAATCAGCTGGGGTTCCATTTGAACCGCGTCATCTTTCGTTGGCGCTTGGAGTTCGGCTTGGGTCACTGATTGAGCGACTATGGCCGCTCATACGATCATCTGAACCACCACTGACGCGCTTTATTGCAGAACAATTAGGCACAGCGCATTGGTTTGATCAGCGTGCAGTTCAGCAAGATTTGGGCTGGACGCCACACGTTTCTCTCGATGAAGGTTTTCAGCGCTTAACGCAATGGTTCGCGTCGCGCTGACGTAGTCACACCTTGTAGACCAACGATGCCGTTGCGCATAGTTTCCCAGAAGTTGCGCCACGTACTTCTGCTCGACAAAATGCAATGGAACGACCACGTTTCGTAATCCAGCCCTCACACACTGCGTCTTCGTCAGCAACTGCCGACAAATATTCCACATTCATGCTGATGGTGAGGAAAGATCCGGTCTCATATGGGCCACCGACAGCCGGAACAACTGTTGTGTCAATAAGGCTCGCGATTGCTCCTCCATGCATAATTCCTGCTGGTTGATTCATTTCCAATCGCGCGGGTAAACGCATACGTGCATAGTCACGTTTCACCTCTTCTACAATAAATCCGAGATACACGGCGTAGTTCACATCTTGGTCCCACTTTGGGAAGCGTGCCCAGAATTCTGCTTGTTCTGGCGTGAGTGGTTCGAATTGGTCGGCAATCACGACGCGAGACCGTAGACGCGAGTTGCAGTACCACGAAACAATGCATCTTTCTCTGTTTCAGTAAATGATGCGGTCATTTTCTTAAAAGCATTCCATACGACTGTGTATGACAATGAGAATCGGTCGATGGGGAAGTTTGATTCAAACATGCAACGTTCTGGCCCAAAACATTCAATGGTGTGATCGAAGTACTTCTTTTGTACCGCGATGAATTCATCAGACGTTGGCGGTTTCTCTGCCGTATGCCAACCGAACCCATTGTCAGGCATCGCCAACCCTCCCAATTTTGCAACGACGTTGGAGCACTGTGCAATTGCAGCGATGTCTTTTTTCCATTGAGTAAAGATTTCGTCCCGCTGTGATTCGTATGGCCCAACACCTAAGGGCGTTCCAAAATGGTCAAGCACCATTGTTGTACTGGGAACCGCACGGGCCAGTTCTAGGAATTCTGAGTTCTGATAGTGGTAATGCCACGAGTCGTATGTCAGACCACGTGTACCAAGGGTTGCAACACCGCGCCGAAAGTTTGCGTCCTTGTATAAGTCCTTCGTTGCTCGGCCGGGAATCGCCAGAACTTCAGGGTGGTCGGCTCGGGCTAGTGCATCTCGAATTCCGCGTAGAAGGCCGTGACTAGCTTGCGTATGCGCATCAAGAATGTCGTTGAGGTCATCACGACTCAGGTCAGCATGCGCAACAATGCCCGAGATGAGGTGGGTTGGGTCACGTAGTGATTCTCCGGCAACGAACTCTGTTTCGCCCACTGGAGCAAGATGAGCAGGTCCGTCGTTGCGATAACTGGCGCCGCATTCGATGAAGACTGTTTTCTCAATGAGATGGCCTGCAGTGGTGTCGCCGTGCAATTGGTCGAGTCCGTAGGGCAATGAACCGCCAATTGGCCACAGATGGTGGTGTGGGTCAACGATGCGGCGAGAGGGGTCAATGACCTCTTCGTGGACTTGGCTAAACCATTCTGGAGTTCCAGGTGCGTAACTATTCATCTCAATGTTCTAATACCTGTCCATCGTCACCGGCGTATTGGCAGGAAAGTTATTTGAGTGACACGATAAGAGGGCATAAACAAGGCAAAATGGATGCTGATGTTGACAGCCCGCCGCCTTACTACTTACACAGCAATAGTGTGCATGGTTCTAGCGATTCTGATTCAACAAGTCGTGACTCGTGGGTTTCTTTCTGATTTTGACAAAACGGCTCGGCTAACCTCTCGAGATGTCAATGCATCAATAGATTTCTTTTCTGTCACGGTCATGTTTGGTTTGCGAGGAATTATTCTCACCATCTGTCTTCCAATTCTTGGGTGGGTCTCATGGAAGCGACGTTCGTGGATTCCGATTGCTGGGTTCTTTATTGTTCTTATTATGGAAACAGGAATTGCAGGAGCGTTAAAAATTTCTGTAGGAAGAATATTCCCGTATCAGTACGAGAACTTTTTCAACAGAATGATGATCGGGCAGGATGAATTGGCATTCCCGTCCGGACACGCTGCAAACTGTGTTGCATTGTGGGGATACGTCGTGTGGTATTTCACGCAGGCTGGATCTGTGTCACGTCGAGTCGGCACGTGGTTAGTGGTGCTTGCAAGTTCCATAGTTGGCATCTCATCGTGGCTAATCAGAACCCACTGGCCAACAGATTTACTTGCTGGTTATGCAGTCGGCCTTGCATCTCTTTTGGCAGTCATTGGTTTGTATACGGCGCTCGGATTTAATCCCGAGGCCACGTCTCACCGCTCGCAAGAAGTTCATCGCGAAACTGCGGATGCGCAATAGCCGCTAGCGCGTGTGCACGTTCGCGAATTGTGCGACCTTCTAATTCAGCAACACCAAATTCAGTAATAATTGTGTCCACTTGATGGCGAGGGGTACTGACAACACTTCCGGCAGGAAGAATGCCCATGATGCGACTTGTTAGTACGCCATTGATCATTGTGGTGGATGGCAAACAGATAAGACTTCTGTCAGTTGCGTCAAGTCCTGGCCCTGACACGAAATCTTCATGACCGCCGACCCCGCTGAATTGAGTGCCACCAATGGTGTCAGCAACAACTTGCCCAGCAAGATCGACAGCTAAAGCACCGTTGATAGTGACCATGTTGCGATTGCTGGCAATGAGTTCGGGTGAGTTCACAATTTTCACTGGCAAGAAACGGACAGCGTCGTTGTTGTGTAGCCAGGTGTAGAGCTCTGGAATCCCCGCTGCAAATGTCGTGGGCGAGAATCCATCGAATGTGCTGCCCTTATTGTTTGTCACTTTTCCTGCCTGATGTAGACGCATGAGGCCGGTTGTAAACATTTCTGAATGCACACCGAAATCTCCCATGTCACTTGCAGCGAGAGAAAGTGCAATCTGATTTGGGATTCCGCCGATGCCGGTTTGAAGAGTGCTTCCCGAATGGATGAATGACACAGCAATATCTGCGATTGTTCGTTCTGCATCGCTTGGCTCTGTATCTGCCAAGTTCAGCGGAGTCCGGTCTGATTCGATGAGACAATCAATTGCATCAACATGAATGCGGTGTTCATGAGGCGCGACGCCGAAAGTGCGTGGGAAATGTTCGCTGACTTCAACAAGAAGAATTCGTTCTGGGTCCGCACTTGCGCGATGGATCTCATCAACAGTCGCGCCTGCATGTACGGACAAGCTGACCCAGCCGTCAACAGGTAGCGAACCGGCTGTGGCCATGATCCGCGGCCGCATTTTTTCAAGAATTGGTTCGAAGCGACGAAAGTCTGCCGGAACGAAATCAATAGAGGCGCCAGAGTCACGCAAAAAGCGTTCGGCGGGTCCGAAAAACCCGCTGCGATAATGCACGCCTGGTTTCGCGAGAACCGCGTATAGATCTGGCATCAGCGCACCTGAGATCTGTAGGTCGACATAGTCGTCTCGGTCGCCAAGTGCATGCATGAATCCGCCTGGCACGCCTGGCCCAAGGGGGACTGCCAGGGTGTCGGCCGCGCGAACGATGGCGACGGCTTCAGAGATTGTCATAGGAGCCATATGTCCCATGGTACGCAGGTAGCAGATTGGAGATGCATCTGGCAGGCTCGTAGTCATGCAGGAATTCGACGTTCTCATCATTGGTGGGGGACCTGCTGGGTCGGCTGCAGCCATTACTGCAGCGCGAGCAGGATTACGTGTTGTCCTGTTTGAAAAAGGACCATATGGCCGCGACAAAGTATGTGGCGATGGCCTTACCCCTCGTGCCATTGCTGCTCTGAATGATTTACGCATTGACCATTCTGTTGCGCACCGCATTGATGGCTTGCGAATGATTGCAGGAAAAAAGCAGCGCGAACTGGCGTGGCCAACGACATCGCGTTTTCCGAATCATGGCGCAGTGTGGCCCCGTCAACGATTCGACAATCATCTTTTAGATGTTGCGATTGCAAGTGGTGCAGATGTCCGATTCGAATCCGAAGCACTACCTGTTCTTGAAGATGGTCGTGTCATCGGTGTCAGTGTGGGAACTGAAACGTTTCGTGCACCGTTCACTATTTTGGCAGCAGGCGCACAAGGAATGGCCGCAAAGATGTTGGGCGCAGAACGTGACCCGAATGAACCGTTTGGTCTTGCAATACGTGCGTATGCGCCAACACCGCGTCATGGCGAACGTCATCTCGAAGCATGTCTCAGTCTGAGTGATGAACACGGCGTTGCAGTTCCGGGGTACGGCTGGATGTTTCCCGCTGGCGATGGCACCGTAAACATTGGTGTGGGTGCACTCAGCACCATGAAAGGTTTCAAGAAATTGAACCTCAATACGTTGCTTGATCAGTACGCAACATTGGTGCGCGACTCATGGTCGCTTGGTGACTACATCGAAAAACCGCGTGCATGGAGATTGCCGATGAGCTGCACCAAACGTCACGGCCCAGGTTGGGTAGCAATCGGTGATGCGGCCGGATTTGTGAATCCGATGAACGGTGAAGGAATTGACTACGGACTTGAATCAGGGATGTTGGCCGTTGAGCGATTTCTTGCAGATCCGAATACAGCATCTGAGTCATACAACGAATTGGTGGGCGAGCGGTTCGATGCATTTTTGCGCACGGGGCGAAGGTTTAGTTTCATCATTGGTCATCCGTGGCTTTTGAAACCAGGTTTACGGCTTGCAGTGGGCACCCAAGTGGCAGCAGACATCACATTGGCAGTCATGGGTAATCTCATCGATTCAAAAACACCTGGTGCTGCCGGACGTGTAATGAAAATTGCTGATGGCGCATTGCGTGTAGCTGACCCCATCTTGCGACGCACACGCGCTAAGGCATAAAACCCGCCTCTTCAAACCCGTGTAAGCCGTATTGGGCACAGATAGGTTGGGGGTCATGAGCGCAATGAAACCCGATCTTTCCATTCCCGCAGGGGACGCACCTTCCGAACTTGTTTTAGAAGACATCACTGTCGGTGATGGCAAAGAAGCAGTCGCCGGCACAAACGTGGAAGTGCATTACGTCGGTGTTGCATGGAGCACACAACGTCAATTCGATGCATCATGGGATCGCATCGAAACATTTGAGTTTCGTCTCGGTGCAGGCCAAGTAATTTCTGGTTGGGATCAGGGCGTTGCCGGTATGAAAGTCGGCGGGCGTCGCCGCATCACAATTCCTGCTCATCTTGGGTACGGATCACAGGGTGCAGGCGGAGTCATCAAGGGTGGAGAAACTCTTGTCTTCGTTGTCGATTTGTTGAACGTGAACTAACGTGCAACCCGTGGTCGTCTACGACGGTGATTGTGGAATCTGTGAAGCCTCTGCAGGGTGGATCATTGCTCATATTCCTGTGGTCGACGTTGTGTCGCATCATCAATACGGGCTCACACATATTGGTTCCGTATGGTTTGTGACTGACAACGGTCGATTAGAAGGCGCTGCAGCCATTTCAGCTATTTTGAAATTGGCTAATGCTCGTGTGTACCGCGCTATTGGTGTTGTGATTGGGTTGCCAGGAGTGCTCTTTATTGCGGGGCTTGTGTATGCATTAGTAGCCCGTAATCGACGGCATATCTCGCGACTCTTGGGTATGAACGCCTGCGGACTTCCACCGCGATAATCAATTGCGGTAGTGCCCAATTGCTTCTGCGATAGACCACCCTTATGAATGCCCTTGTTGTGTACTGCCATCCCGTTGAGGGAAGTTTCTGTTCTGCGATGCGAGATGCTGCCGTTTCGGGTTTGAGTACCGCAGGGCACACTGTGGATGTCATTGATCTTGCGGCTGAAAATTTCAATCCGGTGATGTCGACTTCAGAGTGGACTCTGTATTCCGAGGGCAGTGGCCAGATACCAGTCGGTCTCGAGCGTGATGTTTCTCTCGTGAAGGCCGCTGCGATAATCGTGTTCGTGTATCCCACGTGGTGGGGTGGGTTGCCCGCGCAACTAAAAGGTTGGTTGGAACGCGTGATGTTGCCAGGAACAGCCTTTGTGTTTAACGAAAACAACAAAGTGCGGCCAGGACTGAGTGATATCCGCCGCATACACATTGCGTCGACTTTTGGCTCGCCGTGGCTATACGTACGATTTGTGAACGACAATGGTCGTCGTATTTTGGCCCGTGCATTTCGCCTCAATACTTCCTTGCGAACAAAAGTCTCCACTTCAAGTCTGTATGCCATGGATACAGCTACGGATGAGAGTAGGAAGAGTTTCCTTCTTTCTCTTGAAAAGAAAATGGAGAACTTATGAAAGTTCTTGTAGTTCTTGCACATCCATCACGAGATTCTTTCGTTTCATTTCTCTCTTTTGAAGTGATTACTGAGCTCAAAAATGGCAGTCACGAGATTCGTCATCATGATTTATGGGCTGAGGAATTTAATCCGGTGTTTACGTCGTATGAACGGTTGAATCATGTCGGTGACGTGGCAGAAAAACTAAAGGAACTTCCCGAATTACAACAGCACATCGAAGATCTGCAGTGGTGTGATGCGTTGGTGTTTGTGTACCCCACGTGGTGGTCGGGCCAACCCGCAATCTTAAAAGGCTGGTTTGATCGAGTGTTGATGAACGGAGTGGCGTGGGTGCTTCCTGAGGGTGCAGCGCGCATTCGGCCGCTTCTTACCAACGTGCGACATTTAATTGTGGTGACCACGCACGGATCAGGCAAGTTCGTTAACGCGCTTGAAGGGGAGTCGGGGAAACGAACCGTATTCCGCTCGGTACGTCTGATGCTGCACCGTCGAGTTCGTTGTGAATGGATAGCGATGTACGGCATAGACAATGCCACACCTCTCCAACGCCAAAAATTCTCGGGTCGTGTGCGCCGGCGAATCAGCCACGTATTGGGTTAGCACGGTTCATTACATCTGAGGTCTGTCTAGTACCGTCGCAAGTATGAAAGCTTTGCAAGTACAGCAACTTGGTTCACTCGACGACATTGAGATTGTGGTGATTGATTCGCCCGACTTATTGCCAGGACAAATACGTGTGGCCGTTTTGGCAAGTGGTTTGAACTACGTGGACTCGCTCATGATTGAGGGAAAGTACCAAATCAAACCGCCAGTCCCGTACAGGCCTGGGTCTGAAATTGTCGGACGCGTCATCGAAGTCGCTTCTGATGTCACGAATATAAAAATAGGTGACCGAGTCTTCTCACCTAGCGGTGGTTTTGCAGATGAGGCAGTACTTTCCGCAACGCGTGTGATTCCGATTCCTGACCAGTTAAGTGATGGGCAAGGCGCAACGTTTATGCAGAGTTACCTCACGGCATGGTTTGCATTTCATAAACGCGCACAGGTACGTGAGGGCGCAACCATGTTGGTGCTAGGTGCAGGTGGCGGCGTTGGACTGGCTGCTGTAGACCTTGGTGTCGCAATGGGCATGCGCGTTATTGCGGCTGCCTCAAGCGCCGAAAAGCGTCAACTCGCATTAGACCGGGGGGCCTTCGCTGCTATCGATGTTCTGAATGAAGATGTGAAATTGCGGACGCGTGAGTTATGTGGTGGCGGAGTTGACCTGGTGTACGACCCAGTGGGTGGAGACCTTGCTGAACAGTGTTTACGTGCATTAGCACCATTTGGCCAGTATCTCGTTGTTGGTTTTGTTGGCGGAATTCCTCGTCTTCCTGCGAATCATGTATTGCTCACAAACCGCACGGTGGTTGGAATTGATTGGGGCGCATGGGTCGGTAGAAACGTTGCCGAAAACCAACAAATGTTGGTTGACGTGTTGGCTGAAATCGCAGCAGAAAGACTTCACCCAGTAGAACCTGTGACATATCCGATGAGCAAAGCTGTGCAAGCCATGCGTGATCTGCAAGATCGTAAAATTGCTGGCAAGGTCGCGCTGGTTCCCTTGTTCGATTAGCGGCTCGTTACGGAGCGCACGATGCTGTGCCGGAATCAATAGTTGAACCATCAAGCGCGCTGATGAATCCCCACGAGAATGCACGGGGAGTCAGGGTAAACGACAGAACTCCATGATTGGAGTTATAGCGAAATGCACTTCCCGCAACTGCATCTCCGATTGGAAGTGCCGGCGCACCACCAAGTCCATTGATGAAAAAGGGCATACCGCCTACTGCTGGAGCGCCTGAAACATCAAGCGGTGAAAAGCGTTCATAGATATGGTCATGTGCGGCCACCATGAGATCAGCACCACCAGTAACTGCGGCTTCCCACAAATTCTTGACACTGGCAGTCGCATACAAACCACTCGACACAAATGGATGGTGCATCATCACTGCTGTGCATTTGCTTTCATCACGAGCTCGTTGTAGTTCTAATTTAAGCCATTGTGTTTGGGCAGACGCTGCTGAACAGCCAGAATAAATTTGACCTTGGCACCATGAGTCAACTGCGATAATTCGCCAACCACCTGCATCAACTGTCCAGTACGAGGGCGACATTTCGCTGAAGTAATCGACATATCCCGCTGCGCCCGACGTGAGGTATTCATGATTGCCGCGCACAGGATAAGTGGTACTGCGAAGCGGCCCCCACGATAAATCAAAGTTGGTCATGAGTTCCTGTGAACTTGCGCTTTCGTACTGAAGATCTCCGAGAGCGAAAACTCCATCGGGTTTTAACGAAGAGATCAGTGAGGCAGTGACGTAGTCGCCGCATTGTGTACCAACTGGGCCCGTGTTGCTAGCTGTACGTCTATTGGTATCGCAGGCGATATCGCCTGCTGCAATGATTCGTGCAGATTGATCAGTGCCAATGGATTTCATTCGTACACCGTTTGGCCATATTTCGGTTCCGATAGAACGCATTCCACTAGGGCCACTTCCACCGTCACCCAGTTGGCCTTGTAGGCCGAGGCCCCAACACCACATGGCCCCTGAAGTGTTTGCAATTGCGCACACGTGAAATGCCCCTGCTGCGATTGCAGTCATCGAGCCAATATTCGTACTTGTAAGAATTTTCTGGGGAATAGAAGATGCAATTGACGAGCCATTAGATAATTGGCCGTATCTATTTCGTCCCCAACACCAGGTAGTAGTAGCAACGGTAATTGCACACGCGAATTCACTGCCGGCAGTTAAAGCAACGGGGTTTTTAATAGATGTGGTGTGAGGAGCAATGCGTGACGAACCAGCGGTGCGGGCTAATTGGCCAAATTGATTTCGTCCCCAACATTGGACTCGAGTGTTCGTTGCAATGATGCATGTAAATGCATCGCCAGTAGCAACAGATGTTGCACGTACTTTTGGCACGTAGGTGGGAACCAGGAATGGTCCTTTATTTCGCAAACCGAGACGGTGGTACCCGTTTGAACCCCAACACCACACAGAATTTGTCCGCCTCACTGCACATGTGTGTTCGGCGCCAACATCAAGTGATTGCACTGTGTCAATTCGTGCTTGCACGGGTAGGACAGAATCAAGGTTTGAATTGTTTCCTAACTGCCCCCACGTATTTTTTCCCCAGCACCACACGGTGTCGTCGAGCAAGTTGGCACATGTGTGTGTCATGCCAACAGCAACTGTTCGTGCATTTGTGAGCGGAACTTGAACAGGAACTGGAGAATTAGTTGCGATGATTTCGGCTGTCACGACATCAAGTGATGTCGCAATGGTTCCCCAACACCAGACAGTGGCGTCAGTGCGAACCGCACATGAAGTAGTACCACCAACGTCGACCATTATTGCGTTTGTCATTGCGGAAGGACTAAAGGCAATTGTCTTGGTTAGTGACCCGGTACCAAGCTGCCCACGTGAGTTAGATCCGGTACACCACACCGTGGCATCGCGCACCATGCACGTGTGCTCTGCCCCAGCACTAACAGATGAAATAACAGGGGTGATTGCCATTCCGGGAGTACCTATGGTGTCAGTCGCACCTTGAACGGCTGATTGTGGAAGAAGAATTCCAGATCCGAAGAACAATGCGAGCGCGATAAAAATTTTCATGGAAGACGCCGAAGCGGTGTGACCACGCTAATGAGAATTAGACGACGAGATGTGTCACCTCGTATTTAGAGTCCAAACGGCGCGTAACCAGGCGCAGTAAGTGGCCACGGCTTGATGCGTTCGATATGAGAGGCAAGACCGAGTGTGAGGTTGTCTGCGAAACGAGGCCCTGTGAGATGAATGCCGCACGGAACACCATTGTCATCAAGACCCATCGGCACGCTTGTCGCTGGGTGTCCCGTGAAGTTCGCATCGGGTGTATTTAGTGTGACCATCGGATCGTCAGTGTTTCCGGCCCTGGCGGGCAGTGGACCTTCTGCTGGCCATGAGCGCGCATTTGAAGTAGGCGTGAGAAGAACTGCATCGTTCCCCAATAAGTCATCAAATCGAATACTGATTTCGTGGCGCTTTCGTTGGGCAGCAATGTATTGGTCAATTGTGACTGATGAGCCAAACTGCAATTGTGCCTGAACATAATCTGACAACTCACCCCATCGGTGTTCTTCATGGCGCAAGCTTTGAGTGAGCTGTGCAGTGGACATGATGAACCAGTTCCAGATGGTGTCGTTGTCTGATGGTGATGCAACCCGTTCCACTGTGACGCCGCTTGCAACAAGTGCATCAATCATTGATTCATAGTTAGCTTCGATATCTGGATCAACATCGGTACGAAATGTTCGGCACGCAAGAACGCGATGTGGCATCACAGGATTCAGTGCGATGCTCTTTGCTGGCAGTCCTAAAAAATCACCAACTGCTGGGCCATGAGTAATTGCTGCTTCATACGCAACATCAGCCACGGTGTGGCCAGATGTTCCTTGTGTAGAAAAATCAATCCATCGCGGAAGCACATTGCGTCCGATTGCACCCATGGATGGCTTGTACCCAACGAGTCCAGTTGCAGATGCAGGACCGCGCACGCTGCCTCCACCATCTGATGTAGTTGCGATTGGTGTTAGCCCCGCAGCCAACGCTGCTGCAGAACCACCACTGGAACCGCCTGGTGATTTTTCAGTGTTCCATGGGTTACGTGTTGCACCAAATACTTTGTTTGTTGTGTATGCGGTTGCACCAAACTCTGGGCTATTTGATCTACCAATAATGATTGCTCCGGCTTCACGCAGGCGTGACACAACCGAGTCATCAACATCATCTGCGGGGCCATCGGCATATAACGCCGAACCAGCCGTGGTGATGTGGCCTTTCACGCGCGCCATGTCTTTCACCAAGAACGGCAAACCTGCAAGCGCACCCGTGAGCGGGTGTGAATGTGCCAGCGCACGCGCTTCATCGGCGTACACCGCAACAACAGCATTTAATGACGTGGCTGCTTCGATACGACGAAGGCTCTCGTTGATGAGATCAACAGGGTTGATTTCTCCAGATCGGACTTTGGCTGATAGTTCTTCAAGCATCAGCGAAGACTAGTGATTATTGACCGAAAGGAATCCATCGCCAGTCGAGCTGGCAGATTGTTGGGTCAACAACTTCAAGAATTGAGAGTCCTAAAACGCTTGCACGGGCGGATAAGCCCGTATCGGGGCTAATAGTGGCGCCAGGAGGAGCCTTCACTGCGGCTGCCATTAGGGAGCGCCTTGCGGCAAATGTGTATGCAGCCAGTTGTGATGCAATGTCGGGGGAGTGTCGGGCCGCAACAATGCTTTCCAGACGGAATGTGCGCCATTGTGCAAACGATGGCGACATGTAGTTCGCCAAAATATCAGTGACAACCGCACGTTGATCAGTTGCTGTGAAGACTCGTGACCACTCTTCGACATCGCGTCGACTTTGTGGTGGGAACAAGACTTCTAAACAATCTGCTACGAGCGCATCTTTGTTTTCGTACAAACCGTAGATTGCCCCAACGCTGACACCTGCTCGCCGCGCGATACGCGACACTGTGGCTCTGTGTACACCAGTACGCGAGATGACATATTCACTTGCAGCGATTAGAGCATCGCGAACATCGTCATACGTGGTGGGAAATTGATATGGTGCTGTGTTTCGAAGCGTGCCTGCAGATTTAGCGGGCTTCACGGGCGACTGCACTGAACGAGTAAAGACCTCAATGAGTGCGGTGGGGTCAATCATGTTGTGCTTGTTGTCAACATATGCAGAGTTCAGTAATGATGCACCAAACAGAGTGCTAATTGCTGACACAACAGATTGGCGTAGTGCACCATCTGTAGCGGGGCCGACTCCACGGTCATCGAGGAGTCCGTTGATATCGCGTTGCACAACTTCACCGATAGTTTCATCACGTCGTGAAGCGATGATGACTTCCATTGCGCTACCAAGGTCAGGGACAATTCCTGGGTCGGTGGAGCGAATGAATAGTTCAGCAATTTGGCTCATGCTGCTGTTGTCTTTAGAGATCACCGCATCAGCGAGCAAAGTAATGATCTCTGACAACATCGGCCAGAAGCTTTTCTCCCATGCCATGACAACCAGTTCTGATCTGTCGTCACATCGGGCATAGATGGCGCCACTTGAGAATCCGGCGTCGGCAGCAACACGGGTGAGAGCCATTTGGTCAACGCCCACTGTGCGCACTGCGCTGGCTGCGCTGTGGGCGACTTTAAGGTCGGTCTGGCGGGATTTTTCCGACTGCTTGGTGGCGATAACCATGGTCAGATTGTCTCACACATGGTGGCAAAGCGAACATCCCTAGAGTGTGGATGTGACACTTTCCCTAGCTGCCATTCAAATGTCTATGTCCGACTCCCGTGAAGACAATGTTGCAAAGGCTGAACGTATGGTGCACGAGGCTGCATCAGCAGGGGCAAAAATAATTCTCATTCCTGAATTATTCGAGGGCCAGTACTTCTGCAAGGAACAAGATGCTGCGCATCAGCAGCGTGCAACGTCAATCGATGAGAATCCCACGGTCTCTCATTTTCAAAAAGTTGCTGCCAAGCTAAACGTGGTGTTGCCACTCAGTGTGTATGAACGTGCTGGCAATGCATTGTTCAACACTGTTGTCATGGTTGATGCCGATGGGACTCGCATGGGTGTGTATCGCAAGAGTCACATTCCCGATGGTCCTGGCTATTCCGAAAAGTTTTATTTCAGTCCTGGAGACACAGGGTTCCGAGTCTGGGCTACGCAACACGGAAGAATTGGCATCGGCATTTGTTGGGACCAATGGTTTCCCGAAGCTGCACGCGCAATGGCGTTACAAGGTGCAGAGTGCATTCTGTATCCCACAGCTATCGGTAGTGAACCACAAGACCCCACATGGGATTCATCACGACATTGGCAACGAGTGATGCAAGGACATGCAGCAGCGAACCTCTTGCCCGTGATGGCAGCAAACCGCATTGGGCGTGAAGTGCAAAACATGACTGAAATAAATTTCTATGGCTCATCGTTCATTGCCGACAACACAGGAGCGTTAGTGGCAGAAGCTAGACGTGATACTGAAGAAGTGATTTATGCCACTTTTGATCGTTCTGCATTGGCAGCGTTGCGGTCATCATGGGGCTTGTTTCGTGATCGACGCCCAGAGCTATACGGGGCACTTCTTACTCTTGACGGAAGCGATAGTTATTTTTCGCATCCCACTATATAGAGGTTTTTGAATGTCTACATTTTCGCGCATCATGCCCGCTGAGTTTGAACCGCACCAGGGCACGTTGATGTGCTGGCCATCGCGTGACGATATTTGGGACGGCCAGATTGCTGAAGCCGAACGGGCCTATGCAGAACTTGCAAACTCAATTGCAGTGTATGAACCAGTGACGATGGTTGTGGACCCAAAACATATTGAACGGGCTGAGTCAATGTGTGGCACGGGAGTCAGTGTGATCGCCGTGCCAATTGACGATTCATGGTGTCGCGACAGTGGGCCGATTTACGTGCGCGAATCTGGCGGCAGTCTTGTCGGTCTTGATTTTGTGTTTAACGGTTGGGGCGAAAAGTTTGTGCCTTTTGATCAAGATGCGCAATTGGCATCACGGGTGTTATCTCAGCAAAATCAACATAAACGCAGTGTTTCGATGGTTCTCGAGGGCGGTTCTATAAACGTTGATGGGGCAGGCACCCTCATCACCACTATGCAGTGCTTGTTGCATCCCAATCGAAACCCTGAAATGTCACAGACGGAAATTGAGACCGTGTTGAAAGATGAACTCGGAGTCTCGTCAGTGGTGTGGTTACCTCATGGACTCATACTTGATCATGACACTGATGGTCATGTTGACAATGTTGCTGCGTTCGCCACGCCTGGTCATGTGTTGTTGCAGGGATGCAATGATGCGGCGGAGGAAGATTACGCACGACTGTTTGTCAATGAAAAAGTTGCTCGGTCATCAATGTCAGGTCGCGGTGAACAATTGAAAGTCGATATTGTTCCGGTATTGCCCTTCGCAGAGACTGGTACTGGTCGTGTCGCGGTTCCCTACCTAAATTTTTATGTGGGAAATAACTTTGTTGTTATTCCAGTGACAGGTCATGAGGCCGACAACGACATGGTGCAGATGATCGGAGGATTTTTTCCAGGTCGTGACATGGTGCCACTTGAGATTGGTCGCATACTGGCAATCGGTGGTGGTGGCATTCACTGCATCACACAGCAAGTGCCTGCCTAAAGACTCCAGTCGATAGGCGCCCGGCCCGCCTCTTGTAGAAGTGCATTGGTACGCGAGAACGGCGCACTGCCAAAGAATCCTCGGTATGCCGATAATGGCGATGGGTGAGGCGCCTCAAGAATTGCGTGATGCCCTTGTGTAATCATTTTTTTCTTCGCCTGAGCGTGTGCGCCCCACAAAATAAACACACATCGTACTGTGTTGTCATTCACAGTACGAATGATGTGGTCAGTGATTTCTTCCCATCCCTTTTTTGCGTGACTGCCAGCACTTCCTTCCCGAACAGTGAGTGACGTGTTGAGCAGAAGAACACCTTGTTGTGCCCACGGTGTGAGCGTGCCATGTGTTGGTGGTTTCAGTCCGATGTCTTTTTCACGTTCAGCAAAAATGTTTCGTAACGACGGGGGAATAGGAACACGAGGCAGTACAGAAAAACTCAAACCGTGCGCTTGACCATATTCGTGATACGGATCTTGTCCGAGGATGACAACTGAGATGTCGCGCGGGCCGGCAAATGACAGGGCCGCAAAGACCTGATCGTCTGGTGGAAAGACCGTGCATTCTTCTCGTTCGCGAGAGATGAATGCTGCGAGTTCATGGGCCGAATTAGTTGCCATCGCTGTGGCTAATGATTCTTTCCATTGTGGATGCACGGTCTTATCGTACGAAGTGTTCATAGCCTATAAATCATAGATAAATGACTGTTGACCAGCTCCCTGTATGTCGTAAAAACTGCTGACTCTTTGGCACACTAGTTATCTCATGTCATTGTCATTGTCTATTGATATTGGTGGCACCAAGTGTGCAGTTGGTTTAGTTACTCGCGAGGGCGAACTCATTGACCGCACCTCTGTCTCTGTGAATCCACGTGACAACGCCGAAGATCTTTTCTCTGACATTGCTGAAGCAGTGCAACAACAACTTGCACGTGCACGCGAACATCACGGTGAGAGTCCGTTAACAGTTGGCGTTGCATGCGCAGGTCCGAGTACTCACAATCTTGAATCAGTGTCTCCTCTCAATATTCCTCAGTGGCGTAATTTTCCGCTTCGTAATCGATTAGTTGAGATCACTGGTTTGCCGGTCTTTGGTGATGGTGACGCAAAAGCGTTAGCTCTGGCTGAAGGCTGGGTAGGCGGAGCTCGTGGCGTCGACAACTTCATGGCCATGGTGGTTTCCACCGGAGTCGGCGGCGGAATTGTCCTCAATGGGCAGCTGCTGGAAGGCGCTAGTGGCAATGCGGGCCATATCGGGCACGTTGTGGTGGAGCCGAACGGTCGCAGATGCGCCTGTGGAGGCCGTGGCTGCCTTGAGGCTGAAGCGTCTGGCCCTGCGATCGAGGCAATTACTGGTCGCTCTCCGATGCAGCCGACCTACGAGATCATGGTTCGCACGGGTCGACTTGTTGGCCGTGGTGTCGCGTCTGTCTGCAATCTTCTTGACCTTCAACTCGTCTGTGTCGGTGGAAGTGTTGCGCTTGGGTTCGGTGCAACTTTCTTTAACTCAGCGCAGCGCACACTTGATGAATTATGTGGACTTGAGTTTTCTCGCGGTGCAAGGATTATTCCGTCTCGCTTAGCCGACCAAGGTGGACTCATTGGTGCAGCAGCTGTCGGTTGGCGCGGTCTCAACCGAATGGCATCTACGCCCCACTAGTTATTCACCGTAGAAGTGGTCTTACACCCACTGCAGTAAATCAACCTGCACTTTGGTGAGTGACTGCTGCACGTCGAGCCATTCTCCAATGCTCGGTATGGGTCGTCCACGTGCAACGAATAACATTGAGATATGCATATGTGGCGGTTCCAACATATTGAGTCGTTGACGCTGAAAATGAAACGGACTACGACCATCATCGAGGGGTGATACTCCGTGGGCTGTACCGCACCCAACAATCACAATCTCGCCTGGCCCTTTGATAGGAACCTGCGTATAGCCGGCAAAAGAGCCTGATTCCACTGGGTGATGATCAAGGATGTCGGCTGACAGTTGCATGGTGGATTTGTCGCCGTGCCACAGTGATGTACCAAGACGCATGCGAAATTCACGCGACGGATAGTCGCGACGTAATGCAGCGTATGCCGCAGAATCAAGATGACTGATGTACACGGGCAACGCAGGGTCAATGTGGTCTAACCATTGCGTGATGTCTGAAAGATGAGTAGCCATGTCGCCAGCAATCGGAGGATGAATCGCATAACCACGAATGGTGAATTGCGCGCTGGCAATATCGGAGAGCAACGGTTGAAGGTTTGCATGCGTAACACCGAAACGTTTTGTAGATGATTGCAACTTCACAATGACATCACCACGCCATTGTGCGCGGGTAAGCGCCACAACATGATGAGGACTCCCGACCGTGAGCACGGTATTCATTGGCAAGTTCTTCGGCGGGGCAGTCATCGTTGGAGTCAAAACAATGGGAGTGAGGTGCGATGGCGTATCGCGTACTTCGAATACTGTTCCGACGGCGACTTCACGAGACAACTCACCTGCAATCTCCATGAGGTTCCAGCGTCGAAAGCCATAACCGTTGCCCTTCACCACCGGAACAAGCCCTGGGGTTGCATCAGCTACACCATGAACATGGGCAAGCCAGTCAGATCTGCGGACGGTGAGGCGAATAGTCACCCCCTGAACCGTACTCGGGAGACCAATTCCCGAGTTGTTCAGTCGGGAATTAGGCCATAGCGTGGGCTCATGGCAAAAGTATTTGGGTTTCCCAATCCAGTGAACGAAACGTCGGCCCGCATTGTGGCCACAGGCGCGGTTCTGATGAGCGTTTTATTCGTCGTCACCGGAAACCCTTTGGTGCTTGTGCCGCTGACATACGGGTTCATTGCTCGAGTCCTTACAGGCCCACTTCTCAGCCCGCTTGGTCGAATTGCCACCGAAGTCATCACGCCGCAAATGAAGCGCGATCACGTACTCGTCGCTGGACCGCCTAAACGTTTTGCCCAAGGAATCGGTGCAGCGTTTTCAATCGCCGGATCTGTATTGTGGATTCTTGATCTGCACACTGCGTCACGTGTTGTCATTGCAATGTTGGCTGGCGCGGCATCGCTTGAAGCATTTGTTGGCTTCTGCCTGGGATGTGCAATCTTTTCTCGTCTCATGCGATGGGGTGTCATTCCTCAATCAGTCTGTGAAGACTGCAATGACATCAGCGCGAGACTGAGCGCCGCACGGTAATCACCGGCAACAAACACCGCAATGAACGTGTGCGTACCGCACCTACCCACACACCAGTTCCGTATGCCACATCTTCAAGAATGCGCACGATGAAATAACGAACGGGGTGACTTGGCTTTTTGCGCAGAATACCGACAATCGGCGGAACAAGGGCACTGAACGTAATCATGACACCGGGACGAGGTGATACGAACGATGCAAGAAAAAACAACGGCAACCATGCCCGCATGATGGCACGTGCAAGTAGTCGGGTGGTGCTGGTCAGTCCTTTCCAGGCAAGTCGGCTGCGTGTTCCAATGGGAATCGAAGTTGAACGGAGGGAAACCACAAAATACGCGACCGTTGGCACCACGAGAATCAATGCAAAATAGATGTAACCCATCAAAACAGTTGTTGCTGTGGTCAAGAGCAATGCATGAGCACGTAACGGTGAGGCTGCGCGCGGGTGACGTTTATCTAGCAATGCAGCGCTGGTGCCGTAGTCATAACGCTGTTTGAGCATTTTGCGCATTGATGAGCGGGTTCTGTGGGGGCATTCAATCGACGGTACGTAACGGCATGCAATTCCATTCTCGATGAAACGCCACACTAGATCGACGTCTTCCCCCATGCGGATTGAATCATCAAACCCACCAACTGTACGGAGTGACTGCACATCGCACACCAGCACAGCTGCGGGAAGATACGACACGCGAGACATTGGACGAACAACAGCAGGCACTGAGCCGAGATCGAGGGGTGAATGGTGAGACTCAAATTCACCAATGAATGTTCCATCGTTTATGCACGTAATGCGAGGGGCGACGGCACCAACACGCAAGTCAGTGCAATATGCGGCCAGTGTGGCGATCTGCTGTGTCGTCACCATGACGTCAGTATCAACGCAAGCCACCACTGTCGTTGTGACGGCAGCGATGCCGGTATTGCGCGCAGCCGCAGGTCCTTTGTTTATGTCGTGCCTAATGACACGAGCTCCGGTGATGTCTATGGGGTGTGGCGACGTATCATCAACGATGATGATGGTGAGGCCAACGAGTGATGCCACAAGTTCCTGAAGATGGACATGTGATTCTGCGTCAGAGATTAATGCAGGAATCACAACGGTGATATCAGTGAGTGCTGAAGGCCTTTCCGGAACAGGGTGAACTGCACCAGTAGCCAACAAACGATCAGTTAATTGTGCATGGTTCTGCGGTAACTCGGAATTGGTCTCGATGGCATCTAATATTTTTGACCCTGCATCTGTAACGCCAAAGTATGTAAGTGGAGAACCAGCGAGTACGCCATTTCCATTTTTAGAACGAAACCATTGATCGTCGGGGAGAAGCCGAATCGTCATTGCGCGCCACCGAGCCATTCATTAGAAAGTGCTGCAAGATGCGTTGCAAGGCTTGTCGAGTAGAGCCTCATTACTGCAATGCCATGTTCGCTGGTAGCAGTGGTTGGATCACCGAGAACACCATTGGCGGATACGCCAGCAACACCACTGGTGCGCATCTGCGTCACAAGGGCAGACGCATCTCCGATAGTTCCACGTTCAATCCGATCAGTCTGAACTTTGCCTGGAGCAACATAAAGCATTACTGAAGTTTCCGTGTGTCCTGCGTGCATATCGGATCCGTCATAGGAGGGCAGAGACCATATTGAATGTCTGATCTTTTCGTATGTGAGAGCTGAGCTAATGCGCGCAAGTGCGTCTGCATTCCCACCGTGTCCGTTCACTATGCAAACACCTTGTGACCATGAGGCTGACCGACAGATTGCAACGACAGACTGCACGAGCGCCTCGGTTCCTGTGCTGAGCGTGCCAGGGAATCCGACGTGTTCATCGCTAGCCGAAATTGCAATTGTTGGCGCAATAGCAAAAGCGTCCGCATCAACCTGCGTGTCACGCAGTGCATGTATAACAACCGAATCAATAATGATGGTGTCGGTATCAAAGGGCAAATGTGGTCCGTGCTGTTCCCACGAACCAAGGGGCAATAATAAAACCTTTGAGTTTGGACTTGTGGTCGACATGTTATTTGTTTAGGGGTGTTGAGGATGACCCTAAACGATGACGAAAATGTCGAATCACTTCCAAAGATACGGTTGCCCCGATTGCAATAGAGAAGGCAACGAGAAATGCTTTTGAGTGGTTGTCTTGAAACGAGCGACCACCAATAAAACCAAGAAGAGTTCCGTACATTGCCCAGATTGGGGTAGCGATAGCGATCCATTTCATGAACCAACGGCGGTCTTGATTAGTAATTCCACAACTGAGAGTGAGAAGGGTGCGACCACCTGGAATAAAACGCGCAGTGATTAGCAGTTCGCCGCCGCGCAACTGAATTTGTTCGTGCGCCCAATGAAGTCGCCGTTGTCCTTTGGCGCTTCGTTCATATCTCTTTTGCAATGACGCTGAGAATCGATGTCCGATTTGATAGCTGATGTTGTCCCCTGCAAAGGCGCCAGCGGCAGCGGCGATAATGACTAACGACCAGTGAAGTTCATGTAGCCCAGCACTCACTCCACCAATAATGACTAGTGATTCACTGGGAACGACAGGAAGGACAGAATCAAGCAGTGCTATGGAGAAAATTGCTAGATAGAACCACGGCGATCCTGAGTAGTGCTCAAGCCAATTAAAAAATGAATCAAGAAAAGAGAACACAAATGGAGGTTAGACGGTTGAGCCTGTCACGGGGGGCTCGGTACCAGTTAACAATCGTTTGATATTTGATGCATGTCGAACTTCCACTAGGGCACCAATACCAACAAGCGAGAAAATTTCCCACCATTGTGTGCCGCTCATGATGAAAGCAACAACCAAGACCGGCACGATTGCGATAGATGCAATCGATGCTTTTTTCGTCACCTTCGTCACGAGGAGCCATGTCAGAGCAGCGCCAATGAGAAGAACGGGATGAAGCGGTAACAAACTTCCCGCTCCAGTTGCAACGCCCTTGCCACCTCTGAATTTCCGAGTGATGGGAAATACATGACCAAGCACAGTTGCAGCTGCGCATGCGTACGCAATCGGACGATTCGATAGAAGAGCGAAAACGGGAAGTGCACCTTTGAGGGCATCACCGACGAATACGAGGACTCCGTACTTAGCGCCCAGTGCTCGGGCAACATTGCTTGCACCGGGATTACCTGAACCAAATGTTGTGATGTCGATGCCTTTTGATTTAGCAATAAGAATTGCTATGGGCAAGGTGCCACAGAAATAAGCGATAATGATCGCAATTACTGCAACAAAAGAATTCACGTAGAAACTTTACTCTTTATCAGGGTTCGTGCTGGCTTTGAATGGTCCATTGAAGGGCGAGGGACAAGCGAGACAGGAACGGATGGCAACAGCACTTCGCCATGGCCTGTTACGCATTCGGGGTCTGGGCCATCTAGGGGAAGACCAGTAAAGAACTTGGCGGCCATGCAACCACCCTGGCAGGCGTCGAATGCGCCACAGGACGCACATGCGCCTGCACTTTGTGGTTCACGTAATTCTGTGAAGAGATCTGATTCGCGCCATACGTGGGTAAAACCACCGTCTTCAAGAACATTGCCTGCTTTGAAGGTGTCATGAATAACAAATGGGCACGCGTAGACATCGCCGATTGGGTCGATGAGGCATACCACTCGTCCAGCGCCACATAAGTTCAAACCTGGCAATGACTCACCAAATGCGTTGAGGTGGAAAAAAGAATCGCCGGTAAGAACGTTTTCTCCGTGTGCAAGCAACCAGTCATAGATCTGACGTTGTTGAGCATTTGTGGGGTGAAGTTCATCCCATGTATCTGCACCACGTCCGGCTGGACGCAAACGTGTAATACGCAATTGGGCACCGTATGAATCAGCAAGAGCCTTGAATTCATCAAGTTGATCAACGTTGTGGCGCGTTACGACCACTGAGATTTTAAATTGACCAAAACCGGCAGCCTTCAAATTGTCCATCGCACGAATGGCGGTGTCGAATGAACCTTCACCGCGTACTGCGTCGTTTGTAATGGCATCCGTGCCATCAAGACTGATTTGAATATCGAGATAATCCATTGCGGTGAGACGCTCAGCATTTTTCTTGTCAATGAACGCGCCATTCGTAGAGAACTTGACACCAATGTTGTTAGCAATTGAATGTTCAACAATTTCGAAAAAGTCGCGGCGAATCATTGGCTCGCCACCACCGATGTTGATGTAAAACACTTGCAACGCAGCAAGTTCATCAAGAACGGCTTTCGCTTGTTCAGTAGACAATTCACGGTCATCGCGTTGTCCGCTACTAGACAAACAATGCACGCACGCCAGGTTGCACGCGTAGGTGAGTTCCCATGTGAGACAGATAGGAGCATCAAGCCCTTGCTTCATTTGTTGGCCGAGGCTATGAGAGGACACGAATTATCTCCGATGTGGTGAGGGAAGAAAGAGCTTCAATGAATGAGGGCCACCGTGATTCGGCGACGCCTTCTGCAACGAACGTGTCGCGCAAGGTTGGGTGTTCACCCATCGTTTTGACAACACGCACAATGTCTGGGTGACGAAGAAAAACTAAACGACGGTTGCCATAGTGATAGGCGAGCGCACCAAAGGGTTCAGGCCGGATCGCGACTTGAGGGTGCAACTCGCACGCGGACTCAAGCGTGACTGTCATGATGATGCGAGCTGGTTAGTACACGCCGCACATGCCGTCAATGGAAATCTCCTCGACGAGAAGTTCCTCGACGATGGGGCTTTCCACGCTGGCTGAGGCCTGCTCGGGTACTGGTTGTGGGGCAATGTCCTTATCCATACCTACGACAGTACCTGCCGAAGAGCCCACTAGAGAATATGCAGTGCGAATGAGTAATCTCAGAGAAGAACCTGCCGGATACCTGGCAGCCAAACAAGGGGGCTTCTATGAAGACAACCGCTGCAATTCTGTGGGAAGTAAACGCTCCGTGGAGCGTTGAAGAAATTGAACTCGATGCGCCGAAGGCTGGCGAAGTCTTGGTCAAGATTGCCGCTTCAGGCATGTGCCACTCAGACGAACACCTCACTACAGGAGACCTGCCATTCGCGTTGCCCATCATTGGTGGCCACGAAGGCGCCGGAGTTGTTGAAGCTGTTGGCGAAGGTGTGAGTTGGCTTGAAGTCGGCGACCATGTGGTGTTCGGGTTTATCCCGTCATGTGGTCGTTGCCCAAGTTGCTCAACCGGTCATCAGAACTTGTGCGACCTTGGTGCGCTAATGGGACTTGGTATGCAAGTAACTGACGGCACATCACGTCATCACGTTGGCGACAAAGACCTCACACTCATGTGCATGCTTGGTACGTTTGCCAAGCACACAGTTGTGAACGAAGCATCATGTATCAAAATTGAAAAAGATGTTCCACTAGAGAAGGCATGCCTTCTTGGTTGCGGTGTCGTCACCGGTTGGGGATCTGCTGTGTATGCAGCAGACGTTGCTCCTGGCGACACAGTCGTTGTTGTTGGCGTTGGCGGTATCGGTGCCAACGCAATTCAAGGTGCTCGCCTTGCTGGTGCAAAGCGCATCGTTGCAATCGACCCTGTTGAGTTCAAGCGCGAAAAAGCTATGGAATTCGGTGCAACACATACAGCATCGTCAATGGCCGAAGCATTGCCATTGCTGCAAGATCTCACATGGGGAACAATGGCGAACAAAGTCATCATGACCATGGGCGTCGGCAACGGCCAAATGATTGGCGAAGCCATGGCACTTGCTGCAAAGCGCGGCCGTGTTGTTGTTACCAACATTCATCCAGCACTTGAAATGGGTGGCGCAAACATGAGCCTTCTTGACCTCACACTGATGGAAAAGCAACTTGTTGGTTCACTGTTCGGTTCAGGTAACCCACGTGCAGACATTCCGAAACTTCTTGGTCTGTACCGCGAAGGCCAACTTGATCTTGATGGTCTTGTCACAAAGACATACAAGCTTGAAGACATCAACGAGGGCTACCAAGACATGCGTGATGGCAAAAACATCCGCGGAGTTTTGATCTACTAAATCACAACAGCCAGAAATGGTTAACAATTCCAGGGGGAAACAACAATGAAGTCACGCGCAGCAGTTTTGTACGGGATAGATCAACCATGGATGGTTGAAGAAATCGAAGTCGATGATCCAAAAGCCAATGAAGTATTGGTGAACTGGAAAGTGGCCGGCATGTGCCACTCAGATGAACACTTCGTTACTGGCGACATGGTTCCCCCCAAGGAACTGTTGGCCATGATGGGTGTCGATGACTTCTTTCCATTTATTGGTGGACACGAAGGTGCCGGAATTGTTGTGAAGCTTGGGCCAGGTGTTACTACCTTGGAAGTGGGCGACCATGTGTCGGCCAGTTTCGTTCCATCATGTGGTCGTTGTCGGTACTGCTCAACAGGTCGTCAAAACCTGTGCAACTTAGGTGCAGGCACATTGACTGGCGGAATGATTACAGATGGCACACATCGCCATCACGTGAAAGATGGTCGCTCCGTCAAACTGATGGCAAAACTCGGAACATTCTCTGAGTTCGCCACTGTTGCTGAAGCATCCCTCATCAAAGTTGAAAAAGATTTGCCACTTGATTGCGTAGCGCTCGTGTCATGCGGCGTTGCAACTGGCTGGGGCTCTGCTACAACTCGCGCAGATACACAGCCTGGCGACACTGTCGTAGTTGTTGGTATCGGCGGCATTGGTATCAACGCTGTACAAGGTGCTCGGATGGCTGGTGCAAAGCGAATCATTGCTATTGACCCTGTTGAGTTCAAGCGTGAAAAGGCAATGGAGTTCGGTGCAACACATACGTATGCATCAATGACTGAAGCAATTCCGCATCTCATGGAATTGTCATGGGGTGAAATGGCTGATCGGGTCATCATGACTCCTGGCGTTCTTCATGGCGAAATGATGGGTGAAGCAATGACAATGGTCGGCAAGGGTGGCACATGTGTTGTTACTGCAATTTCACCTATGGTCGAAACCAGTGCAGACATTAACTTGTTCCAACTTGCGATGTGGAACAAGGAAGTGAAGGGCACCATCTTTGGCAGCCTGAATCCGCGAGCTGATATTCCTAAATTGCTTGACATGTATCGCGTTGGCGACCTCAAACTTGATGAGCTCATCACAAAGCGTTACACGCTTGATGACATCAACGAGGGGTATCGCGCTATGCGTGAGGGTGAAAACATTCGTGGTGTCATAGTCAATGACTAAGTCGTCGTTGCGCGCGGCGCTTTCCACTCAAGTCGTCGGACGTACTCGTGAAGTAGAACTAGTACTTGCTGCTCTTGCAGCGGACCGTCATGTTCTGTTGGAAGGTCCTCCTGGCACGGGAAAATCAACTTTATTGCGTGCTGTGGCCCACGGTCTTGGCATTGGTTTTGAATTCGTTGAAGGGAATGCTGAACTCACACCAGCGCGTCTTGTTGGTCACTTTGACCCAGCGCGAGTGCTGAATGATGGGTACGACCCAAGCATTTTCGTTGATGGCGCATTAGTCAGCGCCATGCGTGACGGATCACTTTTGTACATCGAAGAAATCAACCGCATCCCGGAAGAAACGTTGAACGTACTTATTACGGTCATGAGCGAAGGCGAACTGAATGTTCCTCGTCTTGGTCGTGTTGTAGCCGCGCACGGTTTCCGCATGGTGGCTGCAATGAACCCGTTCGACGCAGTTGGTACCGCACGTATCTCAAGCGCGGTCTATGACCGTGTGTGTCGAGTATCTATGTCGTATCAATCGGCCGAAGACGAGATTGCGATTGTTCGTCGCAACACTGAAGGTTCTGGCGTATCTGACGGATGGCTAGAAAAAGCCGTTGCAGTTGTGCGTCGTACGCGTTCACACGCCGACCTACGCGTTGGGTCATCGGTTCGTGGTGCAGTCGACTTTGCGAAAGTCGCAGTGTCGTTAGCTGAACTCCGCGAAGCAAATATCGAAAACCCCAGTGTCGGTGTTGATTCTGCGTTAGTTGCATTGTCTGGTCGCGTACGTGTGCGCGAAGGCAGCGTACGAACCGCTGAAGAAATTGTTACTGAAATCTGGCAAGACGTGTTTGGCCGAACCGAAGGGGACGCCAACGGGGGAAAAGTGACGGCCCCGACAGGGGCGGACACGACCTCCCGCTAACGAAAGAAGGCGACGAAGCAGATCAAGCTGTCGCTGAAGCAGGGAAGCGCACCACGTCTCGTCGCGACTTGTCGCGTCATGAAAATTTCGAAAACATCTCGCCTGAAGTGGGCGAACTTGATGAAGTTGCTGTTGATGAAGCAATGCAGAACAGCCCTGACGAAATGTTGGGCATGCTTGCCGATCTCACCGGGGCAACAGACCCTGCATTACGTGCGTTGGCACAACAACTAGCAGGGCGCCTGATGCTCGATATCGGTAATCGTGGTCGCACACGCCCACACGGAATCGGCAAGATGGAAGAACAGGCATACCGACCTGATGCTGGTGATATTGATATCGACGCAAGCCTTGACGCCATCAGTGAAGCTCGTAACGGCATTGCGCTCGACCCGGAACGTTTACGAATTCGTGGTTGGCGCAAACCGGGGACTGCCTTCTGTCTACTGCTGGACCGCAGCGGATCAATGGGTGGCAAACCGTTAGCTACTTCTGCTGTTGCGACAGCAGCGATCGCGAGTCGGTGCCCAGAGGATTACAGCGTCATTGCATTTGGGAAAGATGTCGTAGTTGCAAAATCGCAAGATGTTCCTAAATCAAGCGAGCGAGTCATCAATGATGTTCTGACCCTTCGTGGATATGGCACGACTGACTTGGCTGGGGCGCTCCTTGTGGCCCAGCAACAACTATCACGCTCTCGTGCGGGCAGACGCGTAGCGATTCTTCTCTCTGATTGTCGTGCCACCGTTGACGGTGATGCTGAAGCTGCCGCTATGAGCATGGACGAGGTGATTGTGATTGCGCCTGCAGAAGATCATGACGAAGCGAAAGCCTTTGCAGATCGCATTGGTGCGCGCATTGCATTGGTGAATGGGCCGAGCGAAATACCAGAAGTACTCGCGCGAGTTCTTGAATAACTAGAACTGACAGTTGGGGTCGTCAACTGGAACGATGCCCTTTGTTTCTTGTTGAATAACTACTGCAGGAACGGTTGTTGTCGTCGTGCTGGTAGTTGCAACTGCAGGCGTAGACATTGCTAGTCGCATTACTGATGTAGTTGCTACAACTGCGGCGAGTTCTGTGAATTCTGCAGACGGCGCAATGATTGAAGTCTTTTTTAGTGTGGTTGTCAAACTTGCTTTGCCTTGAAACACCGACAGAATCTTCTTTGACTGGTCGCTTTCAAAATCCGGCACGATGACTGAAGCCTTGTCAATCACTTGCCCAATTCCTGGCATGGTGTAGCTACCCATGGTGTTTGCATCAAAGTTCTTCATGGCCTGACCCAATTGCAGAACTGTCAATGCATTGAGGCGGTCATCGGTGATCACATTTTTGAGCGCAGCATTGAGAATTCCAGTGGCTACTCGTGGATTGGAGCGTGCCTTATCTAACGCCTTCTTCACAAGACGACGCATGAAGTCTTGTTGGCGCGCAATACGGCCCCAGTCAGAAGATGGGTCAGTGCGCCATTTCTGAAGCGCAGGGTCAAACCACTGGTAATGACGTGAACGCATATACGCGAGTGCGTGGTCACCTTCAAAGGTGTAACAAACATTGGCTTTCAGAACTTTGAATCCTGTTCGTTTGTCTCGAGCTTTGTTCGCAAATGGAACCCTGACTCCACCGACGGCATCGATGACTTCTTTGAAGGCACAGAAGTCAATGTTGACGTAGTGGTCTATAGAAATACCGAAGTTTTCCTTGATGGTACGAATCAGGCGATTTGGGTTCTTCTTGTCGAAATTGGTGTTGATGCGCCCATGGCGGTTTGAGCCGGCTTGAGTTACCCACATGTCTCGCGGAAAGGAAAGAACAGCAGCTTGGTTGTCAATGGGGTTAACACGAATCACCATGATCGAGTCACTGCGTTCGCCGAATGTGCTGCGCTTTCCGAAGCCGCCTGCGTATGGAGAATCTTTGGCGATGCACGCATTGTTGTCAGAGCCGGTGATCAAGAAGTTCTTTGCCTTTAAATCGCCGATTGGTAAATCAAATCCGTTGCCATTCGGGTCAACCGAATCAATGGTGACGACTTTGCGGTTATTGAGTTTCCAGTTTGCGTACAAAAGCCCGGTGCCAGAAAGAATTGTTATAACTGCAAGGGTGATGTTGGCAAGGAGAAAAACTCGGTGTTTGCCAGAGTGGTGGGGGGAAGTGATTTCATCTGACATGACCCTTACACCGTAGTTGCGCGCGTGAGCCTGCCACTGTCGCTGAGGCTAGATCTAGTGAATATTGGGCGCGAGAGTCACGTCGACGGTGATCTCGTTCGTGTCTGCGGTGGAGATGCTCCACTTTTCGACCGAACCTGCATCAGCAATATCGGCCCAACCGGCAGTTATGGCAGACGCAGCATTGATGCTTGTGACAAACGACGCTTCGGTGACTACAGCTCGCTGGCTGACTTTGGCTTCAGTCTTTGCACGACGGATGACACCGATAGCCCCACAAATGGCGTCAAGCAGTTCCTCATTCGGACCGTCCGTTAGTCCGTCTGTCAGCGCTGATGTTGTTGGCCATTGTGATTGGTGAACGGAACCTGATTGCCACCAGTTCCACACTTCTTCAGTGACAAACGGGAGAAGAGGAGCCAACAGGCGTTGCATGGTGGAAAGAGCACGACGTAATGCAGCACGAGCCGACATGGCGCCGTCTTCAGTGTGGCTGAGGTATCCGCGAGTTTTGACGAGTTCGACATAGTCGTCACAGAACCACCAGAAGAATTCTTCCGTTCGCTCAAGAACTCGTGCGTAATCAAACGCTTCGAATGCAGCGGTTGCTTCATCAACAACACCTGCAAGCCGATGCAACATGGCAACGTCAATTGCTTCGGTTGGAACAACGTCATCGGCTACTTCGCCAATGCCAAGAACAAACTTCGACACGTTCAACAATTTGGTTGCCAACTTGCGGCCAACCTTCATTTGGTCTTCGCTAAATGCAGTATCAACACCAGGGCGAGCGCCGACTGCCCAATAACGCACAGCATCACTTCCGTAGGAATCAAACAAATCAGCTGGTGTTACAACGTTGCCCTTTGATTTCGACATCTTCTTGCGGTCTGGGTCAAGAATCCAACCAGACAAGGCAACGTGTGACCATGGGGCAACATCATGTTCGAAGTGCGATCGAACCATGGTGGAAAACAACCATGTACGAATGATGTCGTGACCCTGCGGGCGCACATCAAATGGGAACACACGCTCGAACAAGTCGTTGTCATCTTGCCACTTGCCAGCAATTTGTGGCGTCAGCGACGACGTAGCCCACGTGTCCATGACATCAGGATCGCCAATGAAGCCATCAGGTTGTCCGCGCTGAGCTTCTGTGTATCCAACTGGTGCGTCAGTGCTTGGGTCGATAGGCAACAAAGATTCGTCAGGTACAAGCGGAGAATCATGCAATGTTTCACCTTGTGCATCAAGCGGGTACCACACGGGTACTGGTACGCCGAACCAACGCTGACGACTGACAAGCCAGTCTCCGTTGAGGCCTTCTACCCAGTTCGAATAGCGATGGCGCATGTGATCAGGCAACCAATTCAGCCCGGCGCCACGTGCGAGCAGTGAATCACGAAGTGCCGCATCACGTCCGCCGTTGCGGATATACCACTGGCGGCTTGTGACGATCTCTAATGGTCGATCGCCCTTTTCATAAAACTTCACGGGGTGCGTAATTGCGCGAGGTTCACCAATCATTTCGCCAGACGTGGTGAGCATTTCTGCAATTGCAGTTTGTGCTTGCTTGGCTGACTTACCAACAAGTGATGCATAGTGCGCAAGACCAGCAGAGTCTGTCAGGCCACTCGGCGGTTCGTTCACAATGCGACCATCGCGAGAAATGATTGCACGCATCGACAATTGCAGCTCGCGCCACCAGATGACGTCAGTAAGGTCTCCGAATGTGCAGCACATTGCAATGCCGGTGCCCTTATCAATTTGCGCAAGGGGATGTGCGAACACGGGTACTTCTACATCGAATAATGGCGTGCGCACTATTTTTCCAAACAATGGCTGATAACGCGGATCATCAGGGTGTGCAATCAACGCAACGCATGCTGGCAGAAGTTCTGGGCGAGTGGTATCAATCAAAACATCGCCGGAACCATCTGATTTATGAAACGCAATGGTGTGATATGCGCCAGGACGATCGCGGTCTTCTAGTTCGGCTTGGGCAACTGCGGTACGGAAATCAACGTCCCATAATGTTGGCGCTTCTTGTGTGTATGCCTCACCGCGTACAAGATTACGCAAAAAAGCGCGTTGGCTCGCACGACGCGAGCGGTCTTCAATAGTGGTGTACAGCAATGACCAGTCGACTGATAAGCCAAGACGGCGGAAGAGATCTTCGAAAATCTTTTCGTCTTCTGCTGTGAGTTCTTCGCACAACTCAATGAAGTTCGGACGTGAAATGGGGACCGCGCGATGATCTTTTGGTGGGTCGCCCCTGAATGGAGGCTGAAAGTTGGGAACATACGCAACTGATGCATCACATGACACGCCGTAGTAATTCTGTACGCGTCGCTCTGTGGGCAGTCCGTTATCGTCCCAGCCCATCGGATAAAACACGCTCTTGCCGCGCATTCTCCAGAAACGAGCCACGGTGTCTGTGTGGGTATAGGAAAACACGTGCCCCATATGTAAGGAACCGCTGACTGTGGGCGGTGGAGTGTCAATCGAAAAGACATTGTCGCGGGTGGCTGACCGGTCAAAGGCGTAAGTGCCGTTCTGGTCCCACGAGTCGATCCACTTGGGCTCAACATTTTCGAGGGAGGGCTTCTCAGGGACACCGGACATAGTTCCTAAATCGTAGGCTTGACAGAGTGCTGAACCTCTACGACACCGCCACGCAAAGCGTGAAACCTCTGGCACTGCGCCAGCCGGGGTCGGTCAGTATCTATTTATGTGGTCCAACTGTCTATGGACCCCCCCATCTGGGTCACGGCCGCGCCACTTTGGTCTATGACATCTTGCGTCGGTACCTCACGTGGACAGGTTTGTCGGTCCGCCTCGTTTCGAATATCACGGACATTGACGACAAGATCATCGAACGCGCCAATACAGAAGGTCGCCTGTGGAGCGACATCACTCACAAATGTGAATCTGTGTGGTTTGAAGCAATGGGCAAGCTCGGTGTAATCCGTCCGACCGATGTTCCACACGCAACTGATTATGTACAGGGCATGGTCGACATGATCAACACATTGGTGTCTGATGACAAGGCGTACGTAACTGATGACGGCGTGTACTTAAGTATTGCAAGTGTTCCTGACTATGGCCTACTTGCACATCAAAGTCTTGATGACATGCTCAGCGGTGGTGGCGATCGTGAAGTGTTCGGTGCCAGCAACAAACGACACCCATCTGACTTTGCATTGTGGAAGTTTTCAAAACCAGGTGAACCGTCATGGCCATCACCATGGGGAGATGGTCGCCCCGGCTGGCACAGTGAATGTGTCGTTATGAGTCTTGATCTTCTTGGTGAAGGTTTTGATCTTCATTGCGGTGGTGCAGACCTTCGTTTCCCTCATCATGAAAACGAACGGGCACAAGCCGTTGCCTTGGGGAAAACTTTCGCAAATCATTGGATGCACAACGGATTTGTTGTCGACATTGAAGGCGAAAAGATGTCAAAGAGTCTTGGCAATGTGCTGAATCTCATTGATCTTCTTGAAAAGTATGACCCTCGTGCCTACCGCTTGTTGTTGTTGCAAACGCACTACCGCTCACCAACACGTGTTGGTGAAGAAAACATTGATGCATGTGTTTCTGCGCTTGCAGGTCTTGATTCATTCGCCGCTCGCACATCTGCACACAGCAACGGCACACCAGACCCAACAGTTATTGCTCAGTTCATCAGTGCAATGGAGAACGATCTTGATACGACCACTGTGATGGCATTGGTGTTTGATTCTGTTCGCCGGGCTAATACTGCTATGGATATTGGTGATGTTGCAACCGTGTCATCAGTGCGCGCTGCAGTGATTGAAATTCTCGGCGCACTTGGTCTTGAACTTTCATTAGGCGACGACATTGATGCAGACATTGCCACTAAAGGTGTTGCACTTGATGCAGCACGTACCGCAAAAGATTTTGCCGCAGCTGACGCGTTACGCGATGAACTGCAGTCGCTCGGCTATGTTGTCGAAACATCGAAAGACGGGACGCGCATCCGACGTGGCTAAGAAAGAACGCACGCCCATGCCGGCGGGCTATTGGACAATCTGGACCACCGTTGCACTTGACCTCGTTGGATTTGGCATTGTCGTGCCCATCTTGGGCCGCTATGCAGAACGATTCGGCGCAAGCGGATTACAAGTCGGTCTTATGTTCGCGTCGTTCTCTGTTGCACAGATGGTCTTTGCTCCCATTCTCGGGCGCATCTCAGACAAGGTTGGCCGCAAGCCCGTCATTGTGTTTTCTCTCATCGGTACGGCGGTGGGCAGTTTTGTCACCGGCGCAGCTGGTGCACTGTGGGTTCTCTTTCTAGGTCGAATTCTTGATGGTGCGTCGGGAGCCAGTGTTGCCGTAGCGCAAGGCGCGGTCGCTGATATTGCTCCGCCAGAACAACGCGCACGTCTCATGGGAATGATGGGCGCCGCATTCGGCGTCGGCTTTGTTGTTGGGCCTGCTCTTGGTGGTCTTGCTGCGCTCGGTGGCCCACACGTGCCGTTTTACTTGGCCGGTTCGATTGCAGCGGTGAATGCAGTTGCCGCAATGATTCGGCTGCCAGAAACTAAACCCGACACTTCGCATATCACCGAAAAACATCAACGTGGAAGTGCGCTGTCTCCCTCTCTCAAACGATTCGCTCTTGTCGGTTTTCTCTCGATGCTTGGCTTTGCAGGCTTCGAAGCAACGTTCTCAATCTGGGGTCAAAAGCAATTCGGTTTCACTGAAGGATCCGCATCAATTGTGTTCGTATTTGTTGGCGTCACCTTGGTTGCAGTTCAAGGCGGACTCATTGGTCCACTCACAGAAAAACTTGGTTCGCGAAAACTTCTTCGCATTGGTTTGTCATTAGTAGCAGTTGGGCTTCTTCTACTTGGCTTCACCACAACATGGCCGATGTTGTTCGTTGCATTGTTTTTGCTGTCGCTCGGCCAAGGCGTTTCTGGTCCGTCGGGTGGGGCATTGGTTGCAGAACTTGCTCCGGTTGAACGTCGTGGTGAAGCAATCGGATATCAACAAAGTACTGCTGCATTCGGGCGTGTAGCAGGCCCCGTTGCGGCCGGCGCATTGTTTGATCACGTGGGTATCAGCGCACCGTTTTTAGTGAGCGGCATTTTGATTGTCTTCGCTGTGGGCTCCGTATGGAGTATCACTCGCTCCGCGATTACTTCTGTGAAGTAATCGTCTCAACAATTTCGTCGGCAAGTTCGCGCGTGCTTGCAATAACGCCACTCCATCGTTTTGACAAATCAGGATCAAATGTAAACGGACGATCGTGAATATCTCGAACGTATCCACCTGACTTTTCTACAATGAGCGAAATTGCTGCAAGGTCAACGATGCGATGAATATCGCCGCCCGGATCACAGAACGCATCGATTGCACCGTCAGCCACGAGAGCGCCCTCAAGCACCGTGGTTCCCAAAATTCGCATACGCTCCGCACGTTGAGCGAGAGCAGACCATGCTGGCCATGTAGTGGGGCGAGGGCGCAACATCGACAACGATGATCCTTGTACAACTCTTTGGTTGGTTGTCTTTTTTACGACTGGGTCGTTGCGGTGAGCATGCCACCGGTAGCTAGTTCCAAGCCAAGTCACCAAAGATTCAACAACTACATCATCAACAACAATTGCGGCTGAGAAACCTGACAGTGGAACACCAGATGCGGAGTTTGCAGTTCCATCTACAGGGTCGATGACTGCGGTGATTGCGGAGCCACGGTCAACCCAGCCAATCTCTTCCGAGAGAACATTCACGCCCAATCTTTCAAGCACCTGCAACACCGGTTCTTCGACGTATTGGTCGAGAAACATTGTTGGAGTTCCATCCCCACCAAGACCAATGTCAGCCGAGCGTTGCTCTCTAGTCATTGAGCGCATTGCTGTGGTGTATGCGGTTTCAGCCACTGCAGCCATTTCATTCAATAGTGTGCTGAAGTCGCTCATGTCACGCATCCTGTAAAGCGAGTCCGCGACTAGCACCTTGGCCAGTGCGGAATGACCCGATTACTCGAGGATTCGCTCCGTCGAGATGACAGAGGGTGATGTCGCCTCGCGCGCCAACGACAAGGCTGCCACGGTCGTTGAGGCCAACAGTCTCGGCAGGGCCAGATGTGATCAGTTTGACTGCGTCAACAATGGAACACACTTGGTCACGCACGAGAATGCCGACGGCACCGAGCATGGCAAAGGGAAGATAATCAGAGGAGAGCCCATCACAGAGCCCAAGAGAAATCAGTTCGGCAGCTGACACATTGCCTGTGTGGCTGCCACCTCGCACAACGTTAGGAGCGCCGCATACGGTACGCATTCCGGCGTTCTTTGCCAAGCGAGCTGCTTCCACTGTGGTGGGAAACTCTGCAATAGATGCATGCCAAGTAATCGCTTCTTCAACATCTTCAGGTGTTGCTGGGTCATGGGCCATCAGACGAATGGTTTGAGCGATTGATTGCTCTATGAGCCATGGAATAGCCGCCGCACGGTTGTGAAGTACCAAGTCTCTTTCCGCGATGACTTCGTCTACATGTGCTCGTGCAGTCTCGCGATCCATATTGCGGTTGCGCATGATCCAATTTTCAAAGAATGTACGGTCGCGGTACTGCCCAACACCTGGCGTGTGATCTTCAAAACTGACAAGTGGTCGAACATCACGTTTGCGGTCGCTGTCGATGCGATCGACGAGACCTTGGAATCCGTCTGCATCACGCGCGTCAAGTCTGTAGAGAACACGATTATCTACCAGAGTCGATTCATCAGAATACGAATGAATAATGTCGACCAGTCTGTTTGCTAGGTCAACGGTTCGGTTGCCGTCATTTTCGAATCCGATGCCATGAAAGAGTGTTGTTACTCCGGCTGCACGAACTTTTGCTTCGAAAGATCTAACTGTGAATTCAAGTGGGAGGTCTGCTCCGGGGCGTGGCCGGTGTTCCATTTCGAATCCGTCGCTGTGTGTGTCGACAATGCCAGGAATGCACAGTGCTCCACGACCATCTACTGTGCCATGGCTTCTTCCATCACGGGAATCAATTTCGGTGATGATGCCGTCTTCGATGACGACGCGCGCGTCTTCAATGGCCCTGTCGGGAAGAATTGCTGTGATATTGGTAATTGTGTGAACGGTCATGGTTGAACATCTCCTGGAGTTAATTGGGGTAGTACTTGGTCCACTGGACCGTCTGTCACAACGCTTCCGCGTGACATAAGAATGATTCGCGATGCAAGACGGCTGATTGCGTCTAGGTCGTGAAATACAGCAAGAACTGCAACGCCTTGATCGCTGAGATCAGCGATCACTTCTATTGCTCGTTCCCTGTTCTCTGGGTCCAGCGCAGAAACTGGTTCGTCAAGAAGTAACAAACGTGGCGGAGAAATCAAGCCAGCTGCAATATTGACGCGCTGCTTTTCTCCACCAGAAAGGACAGACGTATGGACATCCCACAAGGTGCGAGAAATGCCAAGGCGTGCAAGTGAATAACCAGCTTGTTCATGTGCGTCGGCAGTCGACATTCCGCGAGACACGCCTGCGCGTGCAACTAAGTCAATGACAGACCGACGTGGTTGAGCATGGAGGAATTGCGATACGTAGCCAATCTCGCGGCCACGAAGGGCAATCACTTCAGCATCTGAGAGTTGAGCGATGTCAACCCATTCGTCATTTGCCAGACGGAAACTCACGGACCCCGCAGTAATTGAGTATGTGCGGTAAATGAGTCTAAGGAGAGTGGACTTTCCTGCTCCAGAAGAACCAGCAAGTGAGACATGTTCACCTGGGTGCACAACAAATGAAGCATCTTCCAATGCCGTGACCGTGCGGCCGTCAATGTTGTGCAGTGTGAATGATTTTGAGACATTCTTAACATCCAAAATCGGAAGCGTCTTATTCATTGTCATCGTCATGTCCGGGCCGCCGCAACTAGTTTTTGGCTATACGGGTGATGGGGATCTTCAAGTAATTGATCCGTTAAAGCATCTTCCACTACTCGGCCATGTTGCATTACTAAACAACGCTCGGTGAGCATCTCAATCACGCCAAAGTCGTGCGAAACAACAATTGCCGCTACTTGCAACTCTTCGAGGAGTTGACGAATTAAGTCGAGCACTCCAGAGGCAACGCTTGCATCAAGCCCGGTTGTTGGTTCATCAAGCAAGAGAATTGGTGGCTTGTTCGCCAAAGCGCGAGCGATTTGAACGCGTTGGCGCATACCGCCGGAGAAATTTCGAACAATGTCATCCATGCGATCAAGTGGAACTTCGGTGCGTGCAAGCAACTCACGTGCACGGTCTCTGATTGCGCCGAAGTTTCTCCATCCGGCGGCAGTCAACGGGTCTGCAATGTTTCCGCCAGCTGTGACGCCTAGGGCTAACCCCTCGGCAGGGTCTTGGTACACCACCGACAATGTGTTGATGCGTAGTTGACGTCGTGCGGATGGGTCAAGATCCAAAATATTGACATTGCCATCTTCGAATGGAGCAAGGCGGACATCTCCAGTAGATGCTGCAACATCACCCGCGATACAGCGAAGAACTGTTGATTTGCCAGAACCTGATTCACCAACGATGCCAAGCGCCTCACCGGCCGCAACATCGAAGTTGACACCCCACGCAGCAACAATGGAAGCAGTGACATGGTCACGTGCGGTTCCGTGTTCTGGTCCGGTTCGGTCGATCATGGCAGGGTCAAAGTTGCCGTAATACTTACCCAAATTGCGTACTTGAATGATGGGTGATGGGACATGTATTGATGTCATGTGTTCCTCTGTCTACGACACCAAGCGGTATCACTGCATGACCAAGATTCCTGTTTGCCAGGCATCTCAACTAAGAACGAATCGCTTGAACCGCACAACCGGCATGTTGCGCCATCAGCTGATTCCACTTCAAAGGGAACGTCTTCAAACGTCAACGGCTCCACATCGGTGTATGGAGGAATTGCGTACACACGCTTTTCTCGTCCGGCACCGAACAGAGTGAGAAATTTTGATTGGTGAAGACGCGGAATATCCCATCGGGGGATTGGTGTAGTGGCAACGATGTATCGACTAGCAACCAAACACGGGTACCCCGTCGATTGTGTGATGACACCATTGCGTACCTTGTCTTCATACAAACTCACCCACATGCGTGAGTAGTCAGCCTCAGCATGCATGCGTGCAAGTTCACGAATGTCACGTTCAATTCCACGAAGCGGCTCTGGAACAGGAACTTGAAGAATCAGAATGTGGTTTTCGTTCATGTCGTCTTCAGGAATGCGATGGCGGCTCTGAATCAGAGTGGCCTCGTCAACTTCTGTGGTCTCGTCAATTCCGGTTGACATGGTGACCAACCGACGAAGGTTGACAGCGTTGACGCCTTCGTCATCACCTTGGTCAATTACTTTCACTGCGTCGTCAGCACCAACACAGGCGAGCGTGACTTGCAAGCCACCTGAACCCCATCCGCGTGCAACGGGCATCTCACGAGATCCGAAGGGGACTTGATAACCAGGAATGCACACAGCTTGCAAGAGCGCACGCCGAATCTCGCGCTTTGATTCTTCGTCAAGCAGGGCAAATGTCTCAGTTGTTCGGTGACCAACTAGTTCAGCGATGGTTGTCGGTGATGAATTCACTGTTGCTTCCAGAGTCATTTCAGTTCTTCCCATCAGCTACTCGTCGTACTGCAACTTTTCGTTCAACCATTGAGCGGAAAGTCACGTAATGAGGCAACTTCAAGTGCTCAAGAAAGCCAGCGGAATCAAGCCCGTCTGTTGTCATCAACAGAGATTGCTCAAGTCCGGATTTTGCTCCGTCTCTGTAGCAAGCAATGTCTAGATTCGCCATTGCGATTGCTTTGCGTTCGTTGTGACCAAAACAGAATCCATAACCAACATCAAATCGTGTTCGATCTTCTTCGCTGCCGTTCAAATCTTCAATAGCTTCAACTTCTGTTGCACGGAAGCTTCCGATGTTGACGCTTCCGCCCGTCATCGGATGACGAACATTGATGGGCAACTTCCCATGACGTACTTCACCAAGTGTGACTTCATGCAAGTAGCCATCTGGGCCAAGAATGTTGCGATACCACTGATTAACAAGTGCACCAGTCTCTGCTCTAGCCATAGAAGACAAAAGAGCTGATCGTGGTGCAGGAGGTTTAGCCGGAGTACGTGTGATGTCAAAAGGTTCAGGGTCGTCTGTACGCCTGCGGTCAACAAGTAGATCCATGTCACGCAACACATCGCTCATGCGACTATTGCTTGGTCGAGTTTTTAGAGCAGTATCAAGCGTGGTCGTTGAATCACTTGCATCGACGATGTCGCGATCGGTCGTTGTCAACATGCGTGCTGTGTAATCGGTACTACGCCCAAGTATTTGTGGGCCGCCTGGTTCACGAAACGCTGGCACAACACGACGCACCAACTGAATGTCATTTGCATGCACAGGTATCGCAGTGTCTAATCTGCCTAAGGTTGATTTATAAGCACGTAACAAGTGAACTGCTTCAATCAAGTCACCCTCACCTTGGCGAAGTGCCATGGCTGCAAGTTCAGGTGCCCATAAACCAGATTCGCCCATGACGCGGTCAACAAGCAATCGCAAGCGTCCAGTGAATTGATCAAGTTCGATTCGTTCACTCGGGTCTAGATCTCGTAAGCGACGCACCAAATTTTCTGCGGTGAGAATTGCGTTTAAGCCTCCTCGAGCTGCTGCATAACCCATTAGGACACTCCTTTGTTCCACGATGGACCAGCAATGATTCGGCTGGTTCGTGGTATTCCAATAAAAGACCCGTCAACTCCAATGATCCACATGTCAAGGCCTCGTGGAGCGGTCCAATCACGACGAAGGAGAAATTCCAATTCGCCCGTGGTCGCTCCATCACAAGAGACATGATTTGTTGTTTCTACTCCTGGACCCCTGACATGCAGAGTGGCGGTTGACTCTCTAGCAGAAGTAAAGATTCCGTTTACCTGCACTGATACTTGTGCTGCAGTGTCTGGACGCATTGGCGTGCCAAGGCAGAACCCCATTGGAAGTAGATCAATGCGAGAGTCACACACACCGACATACGCCGCTACTGCAGGTTCCACGATGCGTCCTGATGTCGCACGAGCAATCAGGTGCTCGCGTGAAGAATCACCCGAAACAAGTGAAAATGGGGTGTCGTAACCGAGTAACGCAAGTAGGGGAACTTCAACAACTGGAATACGAGCGACCAGTTCGGCTGGCAGGTGGAAAACTTTCCCTGGCTGGGAAAGCGCATCAAGAAGAAGCCGAAAAATGGTTTGTGATTCGTGAAGATCAAGGAACCGTGCGCTGAGTTCAGCAGCTTCAATTTGTGTATCTGACATTAGTCAAGTTCCTCAAAATCAATAATGGTTTCTCGAATTTCCGCCCATTCGCGTTGCTCTGTGCGGTCCAATTCCAGTTGGGTATACGAAATCAACTCCGCAAGTTCCGGCACACCTTCTAACCCGACACGCGCGATATGCGCATCAGCTACTGCTGCAGCAACGGCCGCATTTGCATCACCGCCGAGCCGCATGGCCCATCCGAGTGTTCCGGCGACTGATACTTCTGCAACAGTTATCAGTGCGTCGCCGACAATGAATCGTTCTTCGCAAATAGGTTCGCGAACTTGCATTTGGATCGTTCCGGTTGATGGAGGACGAATCATCTCAATATTCGCAATAGTCCCACGGGCAATCAGTGAATTAATCAATGTTTCCAGGGCAACAGCATCACTGTTTGCGAGAGATGAACAGATGTCTTCTCGAGACATCGAGGAAGATGAAGTTGCAATCACTTTACGAAAATATCGGGGTATTCCGAACGATACCTATCATCTAGACGTCGTATACATGAAGCCTAAGTGAACGAAAGAGTTTGTGGTCAATGGTTGTTGCCCAGCACAAATTCACGACACTTATCGTTCATCCAAAAATTACTCAATTGTCAGCGTGTAGTACCTTTGACGCAATTTTGGTTGTCTAGATTTTTTCCCAATGAAGCGCATCAACAGATTCCCTAAAGCGATAGCAGCCATTTCACTGGTTGCTCTCGTCCTTCCCATCACTATGTCCCACTCAGCGTCAGCTGTCACCACTTCTGGTATGGGACTCCATTACTTAGGCCGTTGGGTCAGCGGTAGCGGAGTTGGCGGCGCTGAGATTTCAGCGTACGACCCAGCTAGTCACCGTATTTTTGTAACTAACGGCACAACGAACCAAATTGATGTCGTTGACATTTCCGATCCAACGTCTCCCCAGAAAGTGAAGTCGATTGACCTCGCTGCTAAGGGTGTTATTGGCATTCAGAGTGTCGCTGCAAAAGATGGACTTGTTGCCATTGCGACCTCCTTGGTTAGCACTCAATCAAATGGTCGTATCTTTTTCGCAGACACAAACGGCATCTTGGTGAAAGGCGCAGAGAGCGGCATTGAAGTCGGAGCACAACCTGACCATGTCTCGTTCTCCCCAGATGGCCGGTACGTCGTTTCTGCAAATGAAGGAGAACCATCGTCGTATTGCTTGACTGACGGAAAGCTTCCTACAACGACCGATCCATACGGTTCTATTTCGTTCATCGATGTGACAGGCACCGTTCCATCAGCAGCCACCACTCTCAACTTTGAGACGTACAACGACCGTGCAGGTGCTATTACGTTCCAAGGTGGTCGAGTCTTTGGTCCGAACGCAACGACTGCTCAAGACCTTGAGCCGGAGTACATCACTTTCTCGCGCGACAGCAAGTATGCATATGTCACTTTGCAAGAGAACAACGCAATTGCAACTATTGACGTAGCTACTAAGTCAATTCTTGAAATCAGTGGTCTGGGCTACAAGAACCATTCAGTAGCCGGCAAGGGTCTTGATGCAATTGCAGATGGAACTCCAAAAGTTGCTACGCAAAATGTCATGGGCATGTACCAGCCAGACCACATTGCAAGCCTGAAAGGTGCAGACGGTACCGATTACGTAGTTACTGCGAATGAGGGCGACGCACGTTCGTACGCATGTCTTCTCGGTGGCACCTCAACTACGACGCTTGAGTCTGAAGATTCGAAAATTTCTTTAGTTTACGATTCCACTGACACCGGCATCACGGCTGTTAAGGATGCTGTTGGTTCATTAGTGGTCACACCGTTTGCGCCGGCAACTGCTCGCGCAATCGCCGTCACAGGCAGCACCAAAGTTAAAACTGCCTACTCATTTGGTTCGCGTTCGTTCTCGGTATGGCGTCCTGCCAAAGTTGCAGGCGTCGACACAATGGATCAAGTATGGGACTCAGGAGACTTGCTTGAGACACTCACTGCACAATTGAACCCAACCGGTTATAACAGCGACTGGAACACCACAAATGGTGGACCAAACGCCCTCGAATCTCGTTCAACCAAAAAAGGTCCTGAGCCAGAGGGCGTGGAAGTTGGCTATGCATATGGAACACAGTGGATTGTTGTTGGCATGGAGCGCGATGGTGGAATTGCATTGTTCAATGGAAATGATCCATTGAACCCAGTATTTGTTGATTACATCAACACTGCTAATCGTGATGGAAACGTAATTTCAGGCAAGGCAACTGCTACAGCAGGCGATGTTTCACCAGAAGGAATCGTGTTTGTTTCTCCAGAGGACAGCCCGACCGGATCTGCACTTGTCATTGTGTCGTACGAGCTTTCAGGAACTGTTGGTATCTATGAAATTCCAAGCATGTTGCCGACAGCACCGCGTTCAGTGAAAGCATCCGCTAGCTCGGGCAAGATCGCGTTGTCATTCAAAACTCCTGCATCACTTGGTTGGAAAGGTGCAGTTACCGGATACATGGCATCATGCTCCTCGCCTAAAGGCAAGCTTTCCAAAACTGGAACCTCGACAAAGATTGCAATCACTGTGCCAGCAGCCAAGCGCAACGCAATATTCAAGTGCACAATCACCCCAACATCAATTGACGGAAACGGTACGAAATCATCAGTGGTTTCAGTCGTGTCGAAATAATCGAAACACCAACACCCCTTACCTAGGAGAAATATCATCATGAAAAAATCAATGAAGGCAGTGGTCGCCACAGTTTTCGCACTTACTTCCACATTCGCAATGACTTCAACTGCCGGTGCATCTGCGCCTTCAGTGAAGAACAATGACAAATGCACGAAGACACAGTACGGAAAATCCACAATGACCGGAACAACCAGTTTCAAGTGCACCTACACGTCAAAAACGAAGAAATATACCTGGACAAAGGTTGCAGCAGTTGTAACAACTGTTCCGCCAATTGATTTGGCCAAGCTTGATAAGACTGGTTGGCCAGCAAAGTTCATCGTTGGTGGAGTTCCGGCAGAAAACGTAACTTCCATGCAAACAAAATGGGGCGGACTTATTAAGTTGTTCCAGGACGAATTGGGAATTCCGGTTGAGTTCTATGCGGGAACTTCCTACGCTGGCGTAATTGAAGCATCTATTGCCAACAAAGTTGACTTGGTTGCGTGGGGCGCAATGTCCTACATCGTTTCCAAGCTGAACGGAGCAAAGATTGAACCGGTTGGTATGACAAAGTCCACGGACGGAACATCTTCGTATACTTCAAAGCTTGTCGTGCCAACAGGCAGTGCGATAACCGGCATTGCTGGTTTGAAAGGTAAGACAGTGTGCTTCGTGTCATCAACATCGACATCAGGGAACTTGATACCGACAGAAGGAATCCTTGCGGCAGGCCTGAAGCTGAGTGACTTGACTCAGGCTTTCAAGGGATCACATGACAACTCAATTCTCGGACTTGGAGCTGGTCAATGCGACGCAGCTTTCGCCCAAGAAGCAACAGTTGCCGCTATTGGAACTGGAACATTTGCAGCAATGAAGGTAGCGGACTACAAGACGATCTGGACATCAAGCCCGATTCCGAATGGTCCGTTCACAATTCGTGCAACACTTCCAGCATCGTTCAGAGCTGCGGTAACAAACATCTTGTTGACCAAACTTAACAAGACATATTTTACTGAAAAGGGCTATAACGGTTGCACATCAGTGGCAACCTGCGTCATTGTTGAAGATTCAAAGACAGAGTCCTTCGTGACTGTGACGGATGCGTTCTACGACACAATTCGCAAAGTGTGCGAAGCAACCAAATCAACAGCCTGCAAAGCGTAACGATGTCACCACATTTAGAAGTGGTAGCTAATGAGAGCGTCGCGACAATTACCGTCGCGGCGCTCTCAAAGCGTTTCCCCAATGGCACACTTGCAGTGGACGATGTGTCGTTTACGGTTCCTGAGGGTCGAGTAGTCGGATTGCTTGGTTTATCAGGTTCCGGTAAATCAACGTTGATGCGGCTCATCAACGGACTCCACACGCCAACATCTGGCACGGTAAACGCACTTGGTGTTGATGTTGGTCTTGCTAAGCCAGCAGAACTCAGAGAACTCCGACGCCACATGGGATTCATCTTTCAGCAGTTCGGTCTTGTCGGACGTGCTACGTGTCTTGAAAACGTATTGATCGGCTCGCTTGGGCGGCTTCGCGGGCCACGCCTCGGCCTTCGCACATACCCAAAGGCTCTGCGCATCATGGCGCTTGAACGTCTGGATCGTGTTGGCCTTGGCGCTCAGGCTTTCCAAAGGGCCGAGACTTTGTCCGGTGGCCAAATGCAACGGGTTGCTATCGCGCGCAGTTTGATGCAGGAGCCTAAAGTGCTTCTTGCCGACGAACCGGTTGCATCCTTAGACCCTGAATCATCGAATCAAGTGCTTGATTTGATTTCAACAATCGCTCGTGAGGATGGCATGACGGTGTTGTGCAGTCTTCACCAAGTGGAGTTAGCTATTGGTCGAACAGATCGCCTCATCGGACTTCGTGACGGGAAAATCGTTCTTGATCAGATGACAACCGGAATTAATCCTGACGTTGTGATGGATCTTTATCGTCGTCATGGCACGTCGGATGTGGTGCGCGAAGCGACATACGCGTGACTTCAACCGTGCAGGCGCAGCGAACCACACCTGCGCTGACCCCTCTCTACTTTCTTAAGATTGCATCAGTTCTCGCGGGACTTGTTGCAGTGTGGTGGGCGTGGAACAGATTAAACATGTCTGTTCTTTCCTTTTTTGATGACCTACAGAATGTCGTCAACCTTTTCAAGCGGATGTACCCACCAAAGTTCTCTGACACTGACCGCATCATCTCATTAACGCTAGAAACGTTATGGATAGCCCTACTCGGGACATTCGGAGCTGTAGTTCTGAGCTACCCGTTAGCTGTTGGTGCAGCTGCCAATACTACGAAACACCCACTCATTCGTTTTGGATGTCGCAGCATCATCACGTTGACTCGTGCTGTGCCTGAACTAATACTTGCGGCAATTTTTGTAGTGGCATACGGCCCGGGTCCGTTTTGTGGAATCCTTGCGCTTGCTTTGCACTCGATTGGCATGATCGGGAAACTGTTCTCCGATGCCATCGAAGAAGCAAACGAAGTGTCAGGCGACGCTGTGACTTCTGTTGGTGCAACACGTCGCCAACGCATTCGGTCTGCTGTGATTCCCCAAGCTTTGCCCTCCTTTATTGCTACAGCATTATTTCGCCTTGAAATAAACATTCGTGGGTCGGCAGTGCTCGGGCTTGTCGGCGCTGGCGGAATTGGCGTACTCATCTCGGAATCACTAGAAACTATCCAGTACAAGCCAGCGTTAGCCGCTGTTGTTGTTGTATTCGTCGTCATCCTCATCGTTGAAGTCGTGTCGACATCAATTCGTCAGTCTCTCATCGGTGAAGCAGCAACCCAGCAACAGAACAAGCAGCGTGGTTGGCTGGCAATTTTCATCAATCGACGCGATGCATCACTCAATAAAACTGCCTATGAGAAGCGATCAATTACACCGCCATGGACCACTGAGCGAGTCTTTCGCTCGTCCGCTTTTATATTTTTCTCTGTCTTGTTATTTTTTGGAATTTCCACTGTCAACATTGAATGGGGCTATGCAGTTCAGAACACTCACAAGATGGGGACAGTTTTGCGTCAAATGTTTCCCCCGGGTGCTGGGGGAGAGTCCTCGCTGTTAATCAGGGGTCTCGTTGAATCGCTCGCCATTTCGATTGTTGCTACATTTCTCGGTGTTTTGGTGGCGCTCCCGCTCGGTGTCCTAATGGCACGCAACATCAACGTACGACGATTCTTCTCGTTAGGTACTCGAATAGGCGTGTTAGCCCTACGAGGAATTCCAGAGTTAATCATCGCCGTAATTTTTGTGAGTGCGATGGGGCTTGGCCCCGTTCCCGGAACACTTGCACTTAGTGTGACAGTTGCAGTATTTGCTGCAAAACTCTTTGCTGACAGTCTTGAAGAAGTGAATCCAGCTCCTCGCGAGGCCGTGACTGCTGTTGGGGCATCGAAAATCCAAGAGTTCTTTTCAGCTGTGGTTCCCCAATTCGTCTCGCCATTCGTATCGAACTTGTTCTACTTGCTTGACGTCTTCTTCAGGTCGTCGACCGTGTTGGGAATTGTCGGAGGTGGCGGAATTGGTTATCTACTGATTCAGTCAATCAAGGTGTACCAATTCAAGATCACCATGGCAATCGTGATCTCGATCTATCTGATCGTGCTCGTCATTGAATGGCTGGGCCTCGGAATGCGCCGCCTCTTCAAATAGATGGTCGGTCGCTACCGCAGCGAGTTAATCATCAGCCCGAGAAGGCCGACTGTCACAAGTTGTGACGACATGATTGCCGTAAACATCTTCCAGCTCTGATTGCGAAACCCGCGTTCAATCATGGCGGTGAGTTCAAGCTTCGTGGTCTCAACTGAGTGTTTCACTTCCATGATTGACTTCTCAAGGTCAGTTCGCGTCTGAAAAATCAATTGCTCCAGATCAGTTCGCGTTTTCGTAATTACTTGTTCAAGTTCAGTACGAGTAGCGATAGCGCTGAACTCGATGTCGTGCTTGGTTGCGATGCGCAGTTCGTCGAGGTCTCGTTTGGTTGCGAATTCTGTCCAAGTGATTGGCGGTAGCTGCTCCATAAGAATGTCAGCCTCCTCCGTGCCAATGACTTCACAAAGGCGAGCATGTAGCCGCCGCTTGTTTTGTTCCGTAAAAGCCAAAGTAGCCCCCTTAGTTGGTATCTGCAAACGATGTGTGCCCCCGGTAAGCACCATTGGCAGTGGGTTTTAGAACGCACCTGATTATTTGACGCAGGGGTGTTACCCGCGGGTAAGTTAGAGCCATGGCTGATTTCTCCCTCTCCCTCAATGAAGACCAACTCCAGATCAAAGACTGGATTCACCAGTTCGCTGTTGACGTAATGCGCCCGAACGCGCACGAATGGGACGAACGTGAAGAGTTCCCATGGCCAATCGTGCAAGAAGCCGCAAAGAACGGTTTGTACGGTCTTGATTTCCTCATGAGCGCAATGGCAGATCCAACTGGACTCACCATGCCAGTTGCAATCGAAGAGATGTTCTGGGGCGATGCTGGTCTCGGTATGGCAATCATGGGTTCTGGTCTTGCAGCTGCAGGAATTTCTGGCAACGGAACACCAGAGCAGATGATGGAATGGGTGCCACAGTGTTACGGAACACCTGACGATGTGAAGCTCGGTGCGTTCTGTGTGTCTGAACCAGATGCTGGCTCTGACGTTTCTTCATTGCGCACACGCGCCGTCTACGACGAAGCAACTGACGAATGGGTAATCAACGGAACAAAAGCATGGATCACTAACGGTGGCATTGCAAACATTCACGTTGTTGTTGCAGCAGTTGATCCAGAACTCAAAGGTCGTGGTCAGGCATCATTCGTGATTCCACCAAACACCAAGGGCTTGTCAATGGGGCAGAAGTACAAGAAGCACGGTATTAAGGCTTCGCACACCTCAGAAGTTGTTCTTGAAGATGTTCGCGTTCCTGGTCGTTGCCTTCTTGGTGGCAAAGAGAAGCTTGATGCAAAAATCGCACGTGCCCGCGAAGGTGGCCACTCAGCTGGTGCACAGCCAGCAATGAAAACTTTCGAAGCAACTCGTCCGGCAGTGGGTGCGCAAGCACTTGGTGTTGCACGTGCTGCATACGAATACGCACTTGATTACGCAAAAGAGCGCGTTGCTTTCGGCAGGCCAATCATCATGAATCAATCCATTGCATTCAAACTTGCAAACATGGCCACTGAAATTGACGCATCGCGTCTACTCATTTGGCGCGCTTCATGGTTGTCAAAGAATTGCGGCTTCAAGAACGCTGAAGGTTCAATGAGTAAGTACAAGGCATCTGAAACTGCAGTTCGTGTTACTGAAGAAGCGATTCAGATTCTTGGCGGCTATGGCTACACACGCGAATACCCAGTCGAGCGCTGGCACCGTGACGCCAAGATTCACACCATCTTTGAGGGCACCTCAGAGATTCAGCAGCTGGTGATTGCCCGCGCAATCTCCGGCCTGCGCATTGAGTAGTAAATAGTTAAAACGTGACCGACATGAGGTCGCGGCCTACTAGGCAATGACCGGTGTAGCCGCCTGTTTTAATGTCATCTGAAAATGCTTGTTCTTCTGCTTCATTATTTGGTGGTGGCCCAAGGTGGGTGAGCAGCAGGGTTTGTACCTGCGCGCGTTGTGCCAGGCCACCCAGCAAAATTGAGTCGGAGTGATAATCAAGAATTGAATTGATGCGCGGAAAGCTCTCCATGAAGGGTTCCAGCGGGGCACGTCGAAATGCTTCATGAACAAGAACATTTGCATTGCGACTGAAATCCTCTACTTCTTGGCACACGCGGGTGTCGCCAGAAATAACCACTGAACCGTCAGGCGTTGTGACTCTGTATGCAACCGCATCCGGCACTGGTTCATGGTGCACAGCGACAGTCTCCACAATAACTGCGCGGTCTTCAGACGCCCAGATTTCTGCAATGGTGAATGAGGCGGGAAACTCACGAGCATCGAGAATAACTTCGCGCGAACCAGTGTGCTCTCGACGAATGTGGGTGTCTTCTTCGTACGGCTCAAGCATTCGTTTCACGAAACGTGCAGCTCCTCCAGACGGGCTAAAAATAGGCAGCGGGGTAGCTACTGCATCGAATTGAGTTTCAATCCATCGTGACAAAACAAGTTCCGCTAATCCAAAAACATGATCACTGTGAATGTGGGTGATAAACACCGCATCAAGGTCGGCCAGTTTGAGGCCGGCTTCAATCAATCGGTTACACGTGGCGCGGCCAGCATCGAATTGCAGAACAATGTCATTGTATTTAACGAATACGCCGGCTCCGGCGCGACCCGGTGCAATGTTCGGAATACCTGTGCCGGTGAGAGTAACTGTTGTTGTCATGATGTGACCATTTCTGATTCCAGTTGTGTTGAGACGAGAGAGACAACTTTGCTGAACTGTTCAAGATTTTCGGCGGGAATCGCGTTGTACATTCGCGCGCTGTGTTCGGCAATCTGCTCAATGATCTGGTCAGCAACAGCAGCACCGCTCTTAGTAATTGAAACAAGTGAACTGCGACGATCTGAATTGTCTGCAATGCGGATGATGTGTCCAGATTGTTCTAGTTGTGACAGTCGATGCGTCAGGCCGGAGGGCGAGACCATTGCTACCTCAGCAATGAATGAGGGAGTCAAAGTGCTGGTTGCTCCGTGGCGACGAAGAGTAGCCAGAACGTCGAACTCGCCCATGGTGAGTCCGTGCGACTTCGTGATGATCTCAATCTTGGATTTCGCTGCTTCAGCCATGGCATGGAATCGCAACATGTAGCCCATGGGCTCAAAATCAAGGTCTGGCCTCTGTTCTTGCCAGGTCGTCACGGTCTCATCTACGTATTTGCCAATTTCCATGGTCCCATTATAGGCACATAGTTTGACATCGAATAGTTTGATGCCGTACTATTTCCCTATGGCACTGAACGGACTATTAGATATTCAACTTGCGGTCACAAATCCGCAGGAGCTCTTCGACTTCTGGCTGGAGCATGGAATGAGCGCGACATCAGATGGCGTGCTCGGCACCCCTGATCGTCCAGTGCAGATGCAAGTAAAGGAAGGCACACATCGCCACTTGTCTTCCATGCATCTCAGTTGTGACACGGAAGCTGACATTGCTGCGATCACGAAGCGGTTAGCTGATGCCGGACTTGCTTCTACGGGTGACAGCACCACAGTGCGCTGCACTGATCCGATCTTTGGCCACTCAATAGTTATTGATGTTGGTTCGCCACATTCGTTAACGCCAACTCAGACGCGCGCATTCAACGGCCCCGGTGAACGCACGCGCATAAACACTCGT
>JAPKZY010000011.1 GCA_026393535.1 Actinomycetota bacterium
AGCATCGTCAACATCTCTTCTGTCGCTGGTCTCAACGGCACACCTGGTTTCCTTGCATACGGTGCAAGTAAGTGGGCAGTGCGCGGAATGACGAAAGGTGTTGCAAAAGAATTAGCACCGTTTGGTGTTCGCGTGAACTCGATTCACCCTGGCATTATCGATACTCCAATGTTGCAAACATTTGATGAAGCCGGCGAAGGTGTGCGCGAAGCAGTGCGCACACGTATTCCTCTCGGGTACGAAGCAGAGCCCATTCACGTTGCACGTCTTGCGTTGTATCTCGGTAGCGATGACAGTGCGTATTCAACCGGATCAGAATTTGTCGTTGACGGAGGCTGGTCAGCATGAGCATTCTTGGAACTCGCGTAGTTCGTATTGAAGACCCACGCTTCTTAACAGGCGAGGGAACATACATTGCAAACTTGCCAATGCCAGGCGCATTGCATCTCACATTTGTTCGTTCATCAATGGCGCATGCGCGTCTACTCAGCATTGATGCTTCCGAAGCGCTATCAATGCCAGGCATCCGTGCCGTATGGACAGCAGCTGATATTGACGTCGCGCCAGCTGGTCCAGCTAACGGCATGATGAATAAGGCAATGTTGTTTCCGTATTTGGCAATAGACACGGTTCGCTACGTAGGCGACCTTGTAGCAATTGTTGTCAGCGAAGACAAGACATCCGGTGTTGATGCCGCTGAGACAGTGATTGTTGACTACGAGCCGCTTCCTGCTGTCCTTGACATGGATGACTCATTTTCGAACAGAGTGTTGTTGCATCCTGATGCTGAGACCAATGTGGTTCTTACATTTGCTGCACGCAGCAATGACGATATTTTCGCTGATTGCGAAGTAGTAGTCGGTCTAGTGATTGAAAACCAGCGGGTCGCTCCGGCACCAATGGAAGTGCGCTCATGCGTTTCCACATGGGATGGCACGCGTTTGACGCAGTGGGCATGTAGTCAAGGTGCGCATGGCGCACGCGATGGTTTGGCTGAGGTCTTTGGTTTAGAGAAGTCCCAAGTTCGGGTCATTACGCCAGACGTTGGCGGTGGATTTGGTGCTAAATCTGGTGTCTACCCTGAAGAAATTCTTGTGGGTTGGGCAACGCGCAAACTCGGAGTGCCAGTTCGCTGGACCGAATCACGTACCGAGAACATGTTGGCCATGGGCCACGGTCGCGCGCAGCGTCAACGCACTCGCATGGGCGGCACACGCGATGGTTGTATCACTGCGTACCGTCTCGATCTTCTACAAGATGCAGGTGCGTATGCGCGTGCTGGTGCAGTGCTGCCGTACATGACGCGCATGATGGCTGGTGGCGTATATGACATCGCCAATGTGCAGTTCGAATCAAACTCTGTTGTTACAAACACAACTCCAACGGTTGCATACCGTGGTGCTGGTCGTCCTGAAGCAACTGCGGCAATTGAGCGCACTCTTGATGAATTCGCACGTGTCTGTGGAATCGACCCAGCCGAAGTGCGTCGTCGCAACTTCATTGCGCCGTCCGCGTTTCCGCTTACGACGTCAATGGGAGCCAAGTACGACTCTGGTGAATACGCAGCAGCTCTTGAACTTGCGCTGAAGGCTGCCGGATACGACCAACTGCTTGTTGAACAAAAGAAGCGTCGCGACAGCAAGGACCCAGTACAGATTGGTATCGGCATTGCATCGTATGTAGAGACCACAAACCCACTGGGTTCGGGCGACTACGGCTCGGTCGAGATCAAGGCTGATGGTGGCGCCATTGTGCGTACTGGTTCTAGTTCACACGGTCAAGGTCATCACACTGCATGGGCAATGATCGTGTCGCAAACAACTGGTATCCCGATGGACAAGATTGAGTTCCGTTTCGGAGATACGGACGATGTTGATCGTGGTGGTGGAACCGGTGGTTCACGTTCACTACAAGTTGGAGGAAGTGCTGCAAAGTTGGCTGCTGAATCTGTCATTGAAAAAGCGCGTCAACGTGCTGCTGATTTGTTGGAAGCAGCGGTTGAAGACGTTGTCATCGACACAGTGCGCGGCGCATTCCATGTCAAGGGTTCACCAATGCCAGCACGTACATGGGCAGAGCTCATGATTGAAATCGACGCACCGCTCGAAGCTGAAGTGGACTACGTACCTGAAGGTGCCACATTCCCATTCGGCACACATGTGTGTGTTGTTGAAGTAGACGTAGAAACTGGTTCTGTTGTTGTTGCACGACATATTGCATGTGACGATGCTGGAACAATTATCAACCCGCTATTGGTTGATGGTCAGGTTCACGGCGGAATCGCTCAAGGTGTGGCACAAGCTCTACTTGAAGTCATTGCATACGACCCAGATGGCAACCCCATCACGTCCAACCTTGCTGACTACGGGTTCATTTCTGCTGCTGAATTGCCAAGTTTTGAACGTGTTCCAATGGAAACACCAACACCGCGCAACCCATTGGGTGCAAAGGGAATTGGTGAGGCTGGAACTATCGGATCAACGCCAGCTGTTCATAACGCTGTTGTAAATGCTGTGAGCCACTTGGGTGTCACGCATATTGATATGCCGTGCACATCTTTCAATGTGTGGACAGCAATTCAAGCAGTGCGCTAGTTAGGCATCTGCAGTGATGTCACTGCCAGTGATATGCAGACTGTCTTTGGCTAGCCATGCACCTACTGCAATGAATAAAAGCATTGCGAATGCGCACCACACGAACGTTGCTCTTCCAATGATCCCGTATGCAGTACCGGCAATGGCAGCTGCGATACCGCCGGTCAGGGTTTGAAGTCCGCCGTATAAACCTTGTGCCGATGCAAGACGTTCACGCGGCGCGACTAATGCAACGGCTGCCGAGCCACCGGTAACGGTGAGTCCATCAACGACGCCATGGATGATGCCAACGGCAAGCATGGGGTAGGGAGACCACAATGTTCCGTACAGCACAAGACAAACAGATCCGATCGAGAGCCCAACGATGCTGGCTTTAAACGGCCCAACTTTCTGGGTCAATCTTCCGCCACGTGGTGCCAAGAAAATCATGGGGAATGCAAACATGCTGATACCAACGTTTGCTACCCATGTGGGTGCTTTCATATCTGCCATCATGACTGACCAGACCGAGTCGAAAGTTCCGATCATTGCAAAGAGTGCAAGGCCAATCATGATTGCGCCAGCAAGCGGGCGAATGCGCAACATGTCAAATGCAAGTCGCTGAGTAGGCGCGTCTTCAATGTTTGCTTCTTGAAAATGCAGCTTGAACAATCCGTACGCAACAGGAAGAAGAAGTACCGCAACAATAAGGAACGGAGCAGAAATTCCTAATGTGTCTGCGGTAAGTGCAGAGACAATGGGGCCAGCAGTGAAGCCTGCGACGCTTGCACTAACGATGAGGCCAAGATTTTGCCCCATTCGTTCAGGGTCCGACAAAATCAGAATGCGTCGTAATGCCGGTTCAGAAATGCCGACACCGAAACCGGTGAGTAATCGTCCGAGCATGAGTGGGAGAAATGCATGACCAAACGCCATGAATAAGGTTCCGATTATCTCGATCACTATGCCGGTCATGACAAGTTTCTTTGCATGCCCTTTGTCGGCTTGCGGTGCAAATAAAATTTGTGAGAAAAACCCAGTGATGAATCCGATGCTGACAATAAGGCCAAGCTTTGATTCCGTGATTCCATACTTGTCGCGGAAGTCATCAAGAACAGTGAACATGACGCCGTAGCCCATGCCACCGAGGGCAGTCGTTGCTTGAAGAAGGTACAGAGTCCTTTTGCGCATGGCGATTAATTCTGAAGAGACGTTTTTACGTGGTCAATCAAGACTGGCCATGTATTGCGCAAACCTGGGTGAAGGTCAAAGAGGCCCACTTCGTCAACAGGCACCCATCGCAAGTCGTCAGATTCTGCGTTTGCTTCGTATGCGCCTGCATCAGTCGTGGTGTGGGCAATCACAGTGTCGTAGCGCCAGTTGCCATGGTCATCTGAAAAGACCGCTTTAAATTCAAGATGTTGTGGCTCGATACCCGCTTCTTCGTGTGCCTCGCGAGCAGCGGCCGTGACAGAGTCTTCATGAGAATCAAGTGCTCCGCCTGGCAAAGCCCATGTTCCGCCGCCATGGGTCCATGCGGCACGCAATTGAAGCAGAACACAAGGGATCTCAAGGTCAGTGCGCACAAGCAACAGGCCGGCTGCGCCATGGAGTCCCCAATGGCGGGATTGGCACCTGGTGCACAGCACCCATCCGTCACCATCTCTAAACGCCACGTATTGATGTTGCCACAAAACACCATGCTGATTCCCTATTGGTCTCTCGTGCTCTACGGTAGAGGTATGCAGGTAGAGCGATTAACAGGAGTTCTGGGGGCCACGGTTTACGTGGACGATGTGAAAGTTCTCACTGATTCACAATTGGAATCATTCCGAGAGATCGCGTGTGAACACGAGGTCATTATTATCCCGAACCAATCGTTAACGCCTTTGGAACAAGTGGATTTTTCGCGTCGTCTGGGGCCAGCTGCTGAGTCTCCTTTTATTGAACCAAGTCCTGACCATCCTGATGTCATCAAGGTTCTGAAAGAAGCCAAAGACGGCAATGCATTTAATTTTGGTGGTGCATGGCATAGCGATTTCAGTTTTCAACCAGCGCCGCCGTCGTTCACTGTCTTGCATGCGCTTGACGTTCCTGCATATGGGGGAGACACATTGTGGTCTTCAATGACCGCTGCATATAACGCGCTGTCGGATGCATACAAGGAACAGTTTTCTCACCTTGCTTCCATACATACTGCTCGTGATGCGTATTCACCAAAGATGCAAGCGATCCATTCCGGGCTTTCCAGCATGAATATTGTGTGTGACGAGACCGCAAATGACACAGAAATTCATCCTCTGATTACAACTCACCCCGAAACTGAGAAGTTAGTGCTCTTTTACAATCGTGCGTATGT
>JAPKZY010000039.1 GCA_026393535.1 Actinomycetota bacterium
TTTAGAAAAAGAAATTACTGCTGCTGGCACGTTGGGTCTCGGTCAGCCATCGCTCGAGCGTCATACACGTAGCCCACTTAATGGCACGATGAATCCGATGGCACCGCCAATGACATATGAATATGGCGAGAAGAGCATCACGGCAAAAGTTCGTTTCCATGAGGGATATCAAGGACCGCCAGCGTGTGTGCATGGCGGCATCGTGGCAGCTCTTCTTGATGATGCACTTGGCCGAACGCGCCACCTCACGGGCCGCAACTGCGTCACAGGCTCGTTGAATATCACCTATAAACGGCCAACCCCTCTGAATGCGGACCTTCTTGTCAACGCCAGAATCGACGAGATTCATGAGCGCAAGTTCGTTGTCAGCGGCGAAATCACCTATGACGGCCAGGTCACAGCCTCGGCCGTTGGGGTCTTCGTGTTCTTAGACACGGAAAAATTCAATGCACTCGTTTCTGATGCTCGTTCAGCCTCGCTCTGAAGCAACAATAAGGTGGGTCAACCACTTGAAAGGTCAAGCACTCTTATGTCTGATGAACTAATTCTCGATTCACTTCGCCGCCGTTTCCGCGCATTGTTTTCTTTGTACGAAGATGCCACTGCAACCATGACACTTGAACAGGTGAACCATCGTGAGAAGGCTCGTGTCATGCCGATTGCGTTTTCGCTGTTCCACTACGTCAACATGATTGACGCTTCCATGATGATGTTGACAGGCGAGTTGTTCCTATGCAACGACGAAATTCTTGATGCGATCAACCCAGGCATCCGTGACCACGGCAAGCACAAGACCGTGGACGAAATGGATGTTCAGCAAATAGGAAACTATGAAGCGTTCATTGACTACATGAACAAAGTCTTTGCTCGCATCGAAACATGGTTGGCAACATTGAAGCCAGAAGACCTCACTCGGCTCGTTGTGCCTCGTCCGTTTGGCCCGCAGATTATTAATACATTCTCGGCTCGCGTTGCTGGCCCAGAGGGAATCACTGTTCTTGACGGCGTCGAATGCTGGCTCTACCAACACGGAATGCGCCACATGGGAGAAATTGAACTGTCCCGCGCTTTCGTTGGCCTGCAAGGCATGACTTCCTAGAAAATCGGCTGGCGCCCACGGCAGGAATTGAACCTGCGACCCCTTGCTCCGGAGGCAAGTGCTCTATCCGCTGAGCTACGTGAGCGTGACGTGAAGAATCACGATTGGGGTCAGTCTACGCCAGCCTGGCACCTGCATTCGCAGCTGTTGCCGGCGGTGCGTGCGACCCTGTGGTTCGCCCAAGCGACAGGGCAGATGGTCAGGCAAACGGTGCACTTGCACTTGCAAAGAAATTGGGTCTCCAGCCTCGCGAGGTAGCGCGACAGGTTCTTGATGCTGCCGGCGATGTTTCTGACATGTTGGCATCAACAGAAATTGCTGGCCCAGGGTTTATCAACCTGGTCTTTTCAAATGCGTTCATTGCTGAACAGTTATCGCAAGCAACGCATAATCCTCGATTAGGTGTGCGTGCATCGTCAGATCCGCACACTGTTGTTGTTGACTACTCGGCGCCGAACGTTGCAAAGGAAATGCACGTAGGTCATCTTCGTTCCAGTGTCATCGGTGATGCATTGGTGCGCGCGTTGATGTTTGTTGGCCACACTGTGGTTCGAGAAAACCACATCGGCGACTGGGGCACACCATTTGGCATGTTGATTGAACATCTCATTGACATGGGCGAAGACAATGCTGCTGATGAATTGGGTGTCGGAGATCTTGACGGTTTCTATAAAGCTGCTCGTCGCAAGTTTGAAGAGTCAGATGAATTCAAGGGTCGTGCGCGTGCCCGTGTTGTCATGTTGCAAGGTGGCGATGAAGACACATTGCGTTTGTGGCGCACGTTGGTCAGTGAAAGCACCCGCTATTTCAACAAGGTGTATCGCCAACTAGATGTATTGCTCACCGATGATGACCTGATGGGGGAGAGCGCATACAACCCCATGCTTGCCCCGGTTGTTGAACGCCTCCGTGAAGCGAAGTTGTTAGAAGAGAGCGACGGCGCAGAAGTCGTATTCGTCGACGGCTTTACAAACAGAGACAACGATCCACTGCCGCTCATCATTCGCAAAGGCGATGGCGGCTACAACTACGCAACATCTGACTTGGCATGCGTTATCGATCGTGTTGAACGCATCGGCGCTCGGTCGCTTCTTTATGTAGTGGGTGCGCCACAAGCACAACACTTGCAAATGGTGGAAGCTGTTGCTCGTAAAGCTGGCTGGCTACCCGAAGGGTTCATCATGAACCACGTGTCGTTCGGCAGTGTGCTTGGTTCTGACCGCAAAATGTTGAAGAGCCGCTCCGGTGGAGAGACAGTGAAACTCAATGCACTGCTTGATGAAGCTGTTGAGCGCGCAGAAGTGTCTGTTGCCGAAAAGAATCCCGACATGTCCGCTGCAGACAGAACAGCAGTAGCAACCATGGTGGGTATCGGAGCTGTGAAGTATTCGGACCTCAGTTCTGATCGTGTGAAGGATTACATCTTTGACTGGGAGCGCATGTTGTCATTTGAAGGTAATACGGCGCCTTACCTGCAATACGCCCACGCCCGAATTTGCAGTATTTTTCGTCGTGCAGGCATCGATAGGGCATCTATTCGCGATGTCGTGCCAACTTTGGTCGAAGCGCAAGAGCGTGACTTGGCTCTACGCATCCTGCGATTCGATTCGGCTGTCTGGGAAATGATCGACACTTTGGGGCCACACAAGTTGTGCACGTACCTGTTTGATCTGGCAACTGATTTCACATCGTTCTACGAACACTGTCCTGTACTGAAGGCAGACAATGATGCAATGCGTGATTCGCGTCTTGCATTGTGTGATGCCACAGCACGAATCATGTCTGAGGGGCTTTTGCTTCTCGGAATTAGAGCACCGGAGCAAATGTGAGCGCAATCCCACTTCGACTACTGCCAGATTCTGCAACCATTGGCACAGATGATTCATTATCAATAGGTGGCGTTCGCATTGCAGAACTTGCTGCGCAATATGGCACTCCGTTGTTTGTCTACGACGAAGAACATTTGCGTGCGCGGTGCCGTGCGGCAGTCAACGCATTCGGCGCAGGCAATGTTGTCTATGCCACGAAAGCGTTTATCTGTGGAGCAATGGCCCGCCTGGCACACGAAGAAGGATTGCTGCTTGACGTTGCAACGGGCGGGGAACTTCACACTGTTCTTCATGCAGGAGTGCCTGCGAGCAGTTGCGTCCTCCATGGCAACAACAAGTCTCTCGATGAACTTCGTATGGCAATCGCCGCAGGCATTGATCACATCGTGGTCGACAGCTTTGATGAAATTGACCGAATCGAAAAACTACATGCAGACGGATTACCAATTGTCCGTGTTCAATTACGCATCACCCCAGGCGTTCATGTGCATACACATGAATTCGTATCAACTGGCCAAGATGATTCAAAGTTTGGCTTCAATCTAAATAATGGCGATGCGATTAAAGCAATCACGCGAGCTCAATCATCGGCTGCAATTGACCTGATTGGTATTCATTGCCATATCGGCTCCAATGTGTTCGCGGTTGACAATTTCGCAGAGGCCAGCAAAGTAATGGTTGATTTGTTCTCAACCTTGAACTTGTCAGAACTCACATTGGGTGGAGGGCTCGGTGTTGCATACACAGAAAACGAAGAAGCACCCACTATTGAGCAATGGGCAGAAGTCTTGCAACGTGCAACGCATTCATTGCCAGCAGGTTCGAAAGTTTCAGTGGAACCAGGTCGCAGCATCGTTGCATCAGCAGGTGTCACTGTGTACACCGTTGGCACAGTGAAGCCGATTGATGGAATTCGTACCTATATTTCGGTTGATGGCGGAATGAGCGACAACCCGCGCCCGGTTCTCTATGGCAGCGGGTACGAAGCATTCGACCCTGCGCGTATGTCAGCTGATCGGACAGACAGCGCTCGCATCGTTGGCAAGCATTGCGAGAGCGGCGACATTCTTGTCGAATCAGCTGCAGTTGCCCCGAATGTTTCCGTGGGTGACCTGCTAGTGATGCCGGTGACGGGCGCCTATGGGTATTCCATGGCGAGCAACTACAACAAGGTCATGCGACCCGCCGTGGTGTTCGTTTCTGAGGGCGAATCGCGCCTAGTAGTACGTCGCGAAACATACGACGATCTCGTTCGCCTGGACCTGTAACTCATCTGGCACACCCTCTCCGTACGGTCAGTAGTAACTGAGAGGGTTTTATGAGCGATATTGAATTTTGTCCAGAATGTGAAGCACCAGTCATTGGTTTTGGCGACGATATTCGTTGCACCAATTGCGGCATGACCTATGGCGAGATGGTTGATGTCATTGGCGACGACTTTCTCGATGGTCTCGGTGGAGATGATGCAATAGAGACCGATGAAATGGGCGATATGGCTGACAATGATTTCGACTCGGACCTGTAGAGCCTTCTAAATGTCCCTTTCGGGGCAGTGGTCATAGCCGTAGGCTTGGTGCATATGGCAAAAGCCCCCGCGCCTCAATCAATCGTTCGAATCGGAGTCCTTGGCTGCGGCAATGTCGGAGCGGCCTTCGTGAAACTTGTTGAGCGCCAGGCAGACATCATTGAGGCTCGCACCGGGGTCCGTCTACAGGTGGCCAAAGTTGCGGTGCGCAATATCAGTCGTGATCGTGAAGTGTCCCTTCCCGACGGAGTGCTGACTCGTGATGCACACGCTGTTGTCTCCGATCCATCAATAGATCTCATTGTTGAAGTCATCGGTGGCATTGAGCCTGCACGTGAACTGATCTCTGCAGCTTTGGCAAATGGCAAACCTGTAGTGACAGCAAACAAAGAATTGCTTGCCAATGTTGGTCACGAACTGTGGGCACAGTCTGATGCTGCAGGTGTTGACATGTTGTTTGAAGCTGCGGTCGCAGGTGGCATTCCGCTGATCCGTGCGTTGCGCGAATCATTACGCGGCGAACCAATTACTCGTGTCATGGGAATCGTCAATGGCACAACAAATTTCATTCTCACGAAAATGACCGAAGACGGCGCTGATTATTCAGCAGCTCTTAGTGAAGCGCAACGCCTTGGTTTTGCAGAGCGCGACCCGACAGCTGATGTTGAAGGTTTCGATGCCGGTGCAAAAGCAGCGATTATTGCAAGCATCGCTTTTGGTGCACGCATTGTTGCTGGCGATGTCTACCACGAAGGTATTAGTGGCATCACTGCTGCAGATATTGCCATTGCAAAGCGACTTGGCTACGTAGTGAAGTTGCTTGCTATCGCAGAACAAGAAAATCAGTCAGACCCAGTGGCGGTGCGCGTGCATCCGGCCATGGTTCCTGTTGCACACCCACTTGCAAGTGTGCGTGATTCATACAACGCTGTTTTTGTTGAAGGCGATGCAGTCGGTTCCCTCATGTTTTATGGTCGCGGAGCTGGCGGATCACCCACAGCATCTGCAGTGCTTGGCGATGTCATTGACGCAGCAGTCAACTTGCGTAAGGGAACCCACGGCACAATCGGTACATTTGCCCGAGTACCGGTATTGCCAATTGATGAAACATCATCGCAATATCTCATCGGTCTCGATGTGGAAGACAAGCCCGGTGTCTTGCACGCCATCACAGGTGTGTTTGCGAGTCATGGCGTCAGCATTCGTGCAGCAGAACAAGAAGGAATCGGACAAGACGCTCGTTTGGTCTTCATTACCCACCGTGCCAAAGAATCTGATGTCCAAGCGTGTGTTAGCGAATTCCGTAAGTCACCAGCCGTGCGACGTGCGTCTGGCTTGATTCGCGTTATTGGCGAATAATTTTCATGAAGTACGTTTCCACGCGAGGTTCTGCGCCTGTTTTAGGTTTTGCTGATGTCGTTCTTGCTGGTTTAGCCAACGATGGCGGCCTGTACGTTCCTGAAACGTGGCCAACTCTTGGTGCAGTCACTTCAGGTTCGTATGCAGAACTAGCAGCATCGGTATTTGTTTCGTATGTCGGTGCAGATATTGACAACGCCACAATGCTGCGTCTGTGTAACACCGCGTATTCCACATTCCGTCACCCCGATGTCGTGCCGATTGTTCCGCTCGAACCAGGTCATCACCTCATGGAACTGTTCCACGGGCCAACACTCGCGTTCAAAGATGTGGCATTGCAATTGCTAGGTCAATTGTTTGATCACATACTGACGCAACGCAATGAGAAGGTCACCATTGTGGGTGCTACTAGTGGCGACACCGGAACCGCAGCAATTGACGGCGTAAAAAATTGCGCCAATATCAACATCATCATTTTGTATCCGCATGGTCGAGTCAGTGACGTGCAACGCAAACAAATGACCACAGTTGATTCTCCAAATGTGCGCACTGTCGCTATTGACGGAACGTTTGATGATTGCCAGGACCTGGTGAAGGCCATGTTTAATGATGCGCCGTTCCGTGAAAAGCACAATCTCTCAGCGGTGAACAGCATCAACTGGGCTCGAGTAATGGCCCAAGTTGTCTATTACTTCGAGGCGACTCGCAAAATAGGCGGGCCAATTGATGTCACTGTGCCAACAGGCAACTTCGGCAATGTTCTCAGCGGTTGGATTGCAAAGCAGATGGGAGCACCTATTCGCCATCTCATCGTTGCATCAAATGAGAACGACATTCTGACGCGTTTTTTTGATTCGCAATCAATGGCCATTACGGGTGTGCACCCGACACTAAGCCCGAGTATGGATATTCAAGTGTCGTCAAACTTTGAACGTCTGTTGTTTGAAATGAATGATCGTGATGGGGGTGTGACTGCTTCGCAGCTCACTCGTTTCCGCGACAAAGGATTATCTGTCGAGCCTGATCAGTTTGAACGATGGATCGCACCAACATTCCGTGCGTCACGCGCAACCGATCACGACACGCTTGCAACAATCCGCTCTGTCTATGAAGACTTCGACATGTTGATTGATCCGCACACGGCCGTTGGTGTGAAAGTAGCGCGTGAATTTGCCGAAGAAGGCATTCCAATGCTGACCATGGCTACTGCCCACCCGGCGAAGTTCCCTGATGCAGTGGAACGCGCAACTGGCGTACGCCCCGGCTTGCCAGAGCACTTATCGAACTTATTCGACTTGCCTGAGTTCACTGTGCAATTGCCAAATGACTTGGCAACCGTTGAAGCCTTTGTGGCCGCGCACAACGGTTAGTGGTCTTCTGAGTAGAAGGATGTGTTTCAGTGTCTGGGGTGCGTCATCTACACCAGGGAGGTGATTTGACAATGAAATCCAGAGTGGCCGAGCACGGCGAGATGGCTTCTGGAGCAAGCGTGGTCCAGAACTGGGAGATGACTGGACGCCCAATATCGTTACAAATCTTTGCAGCCTCGCCAAAGAGGGTGAGGGAAGAACGAAACTTACTCGCGTCGCTGCCAAGTACTTTACTGATGCCGTTCCACGCGTTCTCGTGTTGAGAAGCATGCTGCATCAGTAGTTCACAAGATTCTTCATATCGAGCTCCGAGAATTGGGTGAGAAAGGTATTCCTTTGCTTCCTTCATGGACTTAATTGAAAACTCTATTGATGTGGATGTTGACCCCAGTTGAATCTGAGGAAACACGTACCAGATCCAATGAGTCAACTTGCGTCCGTTACGCAATTCCGTCAATGCCTCGGCGTATGTGTTTCCCGGTTGTTTTGGGTGGTTTCCCTCTTGCGCCTGAAGAAAGCGATTGATATCTGAGTTATTCATGGGTGTTGCCTTTCTGTGGTGAGAGTTATGAAGAGCAGGTCGCTCTTACGGTTTCAGCCAGGTTGACGAAATCAGTCATCGCTTGGTGAAAATTAGGTGATTGTGAATCTCCGGCGCGAAAACGTTTGGCGACCCACACGTTCATGTTGTGTCCGTCATCGGCAACTTCAATGGAAACTGGCCAACAAAGGTCGGGGAGTCCTTCACTATTCTGAAAATCTTCAAATTCCATAGGAGTGAGCCCGGCGACCAATTCAGCAAGTATTTCCTCGCTGAATGGTGAACCAACTATTGAAAGTGCCGCAATCTCAAAATCGTGATGAGGATTTTTAATGGGCGATACCCACGAGTCTTCTTTGTAAAGCACCACCTCGTCTGCAACGTCGCACGTTGCTGGCCCCATGTAGTACTCGATGCCATGAAATACCATCTGTTCAAGATCGTGACGGTTCTCGTAGTTGACTTCGTCAAAGTTCGCACCTGACAAGATCATCCAGTCGATGACTGCAGTTATTTCCTTCCGTACTAATAGGTCTCGAAATTCTTGGGGGAATGACATGTGTGTTGCCTTTCTATTTTTTGTTAGGGAATATCTCGTTTACTGCGGCCTCAAACCGGTTGAACAAGGGCTGTGAGAATTTGTCGTAGGTTTTGTTTTCCTTGAAGGCTTTGAGCAAGCCGCGGTACCACTTACGTTGAAAATTTTCACCAACGTTGAATTTCGACCAAACCTTCTTGCGACCTTTTTATTTTTTGCCACGAAGATCAGCCACCGTATTTTCCGCGTTGTATGTCTTATCCGCTAGCGCCACCAACACTGACGGGTCATCCATGGTCTTGGCCTTTAGCTTTTTGATGTACGGCTGCTTGCGATTTTCCCACCAATGTTTCGCGTATTCCGCATCTGACATTGACTTGCGCTTTTCGTCTTCAGCCTTCTTTTGTTCCTTTGTGGCATCAGTGCACGCATCAACAATCTCTGCGACGGTCTTTCCGAATTCGACTTCTATCTCTGCGACTGTGACACCAATGTCTTCAACGATGTCGTGGAGGAATGCAGCGATTGCCTGATCTTCGGAACCACCAGCTTCAATTACTGCTGACGCGACTCCGAGTAGGTGGCCGATGTACGGAATGTTGCTGCCTTTGCGCACTTGAAGCTTGTGACCCTCACAGGCTTTTCGAAATGCGGTGTAGAACTTCTCTGACGGTTGCCATTTTGGTTCAATCTTTGGTGTCTCGCTCATAGGGCGGTCCTTTCCGGTAGCGACTGGCAACTCTGGAAGGTCGAGGCGCCTCGTCGGGTCTCTCACTCATGAATGTACTGCATGGGTGTGACACGGTTTTCACCCGGGTGAGGGAAGCAGTTAGTTACACGCCGCAGTTTTGCATGAGAAACGTATTGAAGCGTGTTGATGCATCAGTGATTTCAGGATCTGTAGCGATCTTTGTCAGTTCATCGCGCACTGTTGGCTTCTTCGCAATAGCAAGTAATTCATATTTGTTTTCTTTGAAGATCTTGTTCATTGCAACGATGCTGTTAATCATCGTGTCGGCATCTTTCTTCAACAATTTCGGCGTAATCGTTTGAAGTTTGATCGACAAATCAGTGATTTTGGCCCATGCGATTTTCATTTCGTTTGGATCAGTAATTGCTGCGGGGTTTTCACCGTGTGGACCAGACATCGCTTCGTTCAGACTTGAGGAAGCGGCACAGAACTTTGCATACATCGGATTGACTTTTCCGGTTGTTGTAGGAACAACCCCAGAAGACGCTGTGGATGAATTACTTGAGCCACCACATGATGCAATGAGAAAGAGGGAAGCGACGGCGATTCCCGTTACGCGTGCCCGCACTATTTCATTCCTAAGAATTTGCCCAACTTGTTGCGGCGACCTGTACGGGAGAGGGGGATTCCCGTTGCACGCGAGACCTTGCGCTTTGCGGCGGTGACGCCAAGGGCTCGTTTCCACGAGAAGGTAAGGCCAGGACCGAGTTTCATGATTCTGACCGTACCAGTGGGGCACGCCAAGATGTTGGGCATCGTTGTTGTCGGGGGTACACCCCGCTAGTGTGATGGTTGCTCGGGTGTCCGAGTTCTCCCCGCCCAAGTCTTTGGGGGGTCGAGATGGAGTAGCTCCTTCAAACCTTTTGTCGGTGCGCCCAAACCCCTAGATCCAACCGTGGAACGGTTGAACGAAAGCAGGAAATCATGGCTGCAGAAGCTCTTGAGAAATCCGCCCTTGAATCCAAGGACAAAGATCAGTTGATGGCAATTGCCGGTGCACTTGGCGTTAAAGCCGCTGCCCGCGACTCGAAAGCCACATTGGTCGACAAGATTCTGGAAAAGACTGGCGCCAATGACGCACCAGCAGCGCCAGCACCTCGTGGCCGCACGCCACGAAATGAAGAGCCAGCAGAAGAGTCTGATTCTGATGACGAACGTCCTGCACGTGAACCACGTGGTTCACGCAATGACCGCGGCGACCGCGGCGACCGCGCGCCTCGTGGTGAGAAATCATCGAACGAGTCAGCAGAACCAGTTGTGTATGTCGGTGCCGATGGCGAGCCATTAGCCGAATGGGAAATTGAATTAGCACAGCATGAAGGTCGCACGGGCGAACTAAAGCAGCAAGGTGCCGGACAAGGTCGCGGCCCACGCAATGATCGCGGAGATCGTGGCGATCGACCTGAACGCGGACCACGTCAGCAAAATCAGAATCAAGGTCAGCGTCAGCAAGGCCAAGGCAACCGCCAGCAAAATCCGAATCAAGGACCTCGTCAACAAGGCGAAGGCGATTGGGATGCACGCGGTGGTCGCAACAGTCGCCGTCGTCGTGGACGCAATGGTCGCGATGAAGGCCCACAGGGCGAAGATCGTTTTGAATCACGTGATGAAGTCAGCAATGAACCAGTCAGTACCGAGCCAGTAAAAGTAGAGGGTTACCTCGACTTGCGCGACGAGGGCTATGGCTTCTTGCGCATTGGTGGATACATGCCAACACCTGAAGATGCGTACATTCCTGTGAAGCTCACACGCCAATTTGGTTTGCGTAAGGGTGATCATGTTTCTGGTTTGTCACGTCCTGCTGGACGCAATGAAAAAAACCCAGCAATGCTCGAGATTTACACCATCAATGGTCAAGATCCTGAGAAGGCACGTCATCGTCCTCGCTTCGAAGATCTCACTGCGTTGTTCCCTGATTCAAAGTTGCGTATGGAAGATCCAAGTGATCCGACAAACATGACTGCTCGCATCATTGACCTCATCGCACCTATCGGTAAAGGTCAGCGCGGAATCATCGTGTCGCCTCCGAAGGCCGGTAAGACCACAGTGATGAAGACCATTGCTGCGTCAATTGAGAAGAACAACCCTGAAGTAAAACTCATCGTGTTGCTTATTGACGAACGTCCAGAAGAAGTCACAGACATGCGTCGTACAGTAAAGGGCGAAGTTGTTGCTTCAACATTCGACCGCCCAAGTGATGAGCACACGCACATTGCAGAAATGGTGAGCGAAAAAGCTAAGCGCATGGTCGAGATGGGTGAAGACGTTGTCATCATCCTCGACGGAATTACCCGTTTATCTCGCGCATACAACTTGGCTGCTCCTGCTACAGGTCGCGTGATGTCGGGTGGTATCGACGCTGGTGCGTTGTACCCGCCAAAGAAGTTCTTTGGAGCTGCACGAAACGTTGAAGAGGGTGGCTCGCTCACCATTCTTGCAACAGCTCTTGTTGATACAAACAGCCGCATGGACGAGGCAATTTTCGAAGAATTCAAGGGAACCGGAAACATGGAATTGCGTCTTGACCGCCGCATTGCTGAACGACGCGTTTTCCCTGCAATCGACGTCGATGCCTCAAGTACCCGTCACGAAGAACTGCTGTTCGAGCGCAAACAACTCCAGCTGGTCTGGAAACTGCGTCGAGTGCTCAGTGGCCTTGCCCAGGACGGGAACCCCGCTCCAGGCTTGGAAATGCTGATGGACCGCCTGAAGACCTTTAGCACCAACGACGAGTTCTTGGCCGAAATCGCTAAGACGCCCGGCGCCTAGTCCCGATACACTTCAGAGTCCGTTTCAAAGAGATGACAGAGATATGAAAACCGAAACACATCCTGAATACGCAGAGATCAGCGTCAAGTGCTCATGTGGCAACACTTTCACCACACGCAGCATTCGCAAGGTTCCCATTGTTCTTGAACTGTGCAACGAGTGCCACCCATTCTTCACCGGTAAGCAAAAGCTTGTCGACACTGGTGGACGCGTCGAGCGCTTCAACAAGCGTTATGGTGAGCGCGCCAACGCACCTGCACGCCCAGAGTGATTTTTTGTGACGCGTGCGTCACAAACCTCCATCTGTATTAGTTATGACTGATGTGAACACCGCCGATCTTGATCGACGTTCTCGATTACTTTCTATTAAGTTGCGCTCGCTTGTCCGTGAGCATCTTGCTCTGACATCTGATCTTGAAGGCACTAATGAATCGTTTGCTCTCGGAGCAAGTTTTCTTACGGTCGATGCGGTGTGGGTTCTGATAGACGGCGATGCGTCTCGTTCATTGGGTCCGGTTTTGGCGCGGACATCTCAATTCGAACGTCATGTGAATCTCTTAGTGGAAAACAACTCAGGCCTTCTTGCGCGACGCGCCTCATTGTTTGACGTTGATATTTCGGTCTGGCATGTTGATGACCACACCATTACGCGAGCGATTGCTGAACCACACATCGTGTCGGCTTCTGCGACTGATGCCCATCTGTCGTTTGTCGACATCATCGAATCGTCTGGTGCTGATGCGTTGGTCGAACACGGTGTCGTTGTGGGAGAAGTACGTGGCCTAGAAATGTGCCGCGTGGTTGATGATGTCACCACAGGTGACGTGCGTTTGGAAGTTGGCATGGGCCGACACGACAGAGAAGCATTCACCATGATTCATGGCGAACTGCCAACTGCCCAAGCAATGCGTCAAGTGATCGATGCAGTACTGCCACATCGCACTGAAGGCGCAGACTCTCATCCGTTTAATCAGTTTGGTGTTGAACGCCTTTCTCGATGGAAGGCAATCAAAGATCCCTCGTCTATTGGTTTTTCTACACTTGCTCCGGCTGACCCGCCAGTACTGCGCACGAACGTGAAAGATTCTGTGCCGTGTGTTGCAATTGGGCTTACAGGTGCGAAGCGACTGTCAACAGCTGTGTTTGTGCATGGCGTTGACCTTGACTGTGTGAGTTTTGCTGTTGATGCGGCATCTCGGCTTGGCACGCAAGACGTCACCATTGTGGTACGTCGCCGTGATGTAATTGCATCAATCGAGCGCTTGGCAAATATGGCATCAATTCACGTGCGTCTTGCGTATCTGTCCTGAGAAATTTTGGTTGAGATGCAGCATTTCATGAAGAATTTCATTCCAAAATCTCGTCTCGTATTCGTACTTACTCTGGTCGTGCTATCCGCATGCAGTAAGTCCTCTGTGTCACAGAGCGATGATTCTGCTGGGGCAACGGGAACCACAACGACAACTGTTCCTATTTCAACCACTGTTCCTTGGGTGAAAGGTGCGCCAGAAGCTGCATGGGCAGCGTGGTTAACAACATTTGCGGTTGTCGACGCTTCAGAAATTTCTGAAAGCGAGTGTGGAGTTTTTGCCGTGCTGGTCACTGAGGAGAGCCTTACTTTTTATTCGTGGGATGGCGTGCAGTGGTCAGACAATTCCGACGTCTTAGGCGGTGGTCGCGGCAAATATCCGTTGAAGGTGTACAGCTCTGACTACACGAATGATGGAGTGATTGATTATTTCGTCACGTATCGAACAAGGAAAAACAGTGGGCCGACTTTCGGTGGATTTTTCACCATTCCATGGAGCGGTGACTTGCGATGTGTATGGGGTTGGGTTGATATCGATAATGGTCGCGATATTTCAAAGGTGATTGATTCGCCAGAAGTCGACCAGCGAAAAGGCAAGGTGTACGCGGCTGGCTATGTGAATCGCCGTTACAGCAGCCGTAGACAGTTGAAATATTCGCCGTCTGCCAATTCTTTTGTGTTTGACGATGTGTTCCAGAAATAACGCTGCGCCAACCCTCTAACCTTGTGTTGCATGAACAGCCGTCTTGAATCCATTGAGCGGGACTACAACGAACTTGAAGTAAGTCTTGGTAGCCCTGAGGTTCTCGGTGATCAAAATCGCCTGCGCGAAGCGTCGCGCAAGTACAAGCAACTCACACCGCTTGTGCAATGTATTCGTGATTTGTGGTCTGCCCGTGGCGATGCAGCGGCAGCTAAAGAACTCATGATTGAAACCACCGGAGATGAGCGTGAGTCATTTCGTGCTGAAGCAATGGCAGCAGAAGCACGGGTTGAAGAACTTGAAGCGCAATTACAAGTGTTGTTGCTGCCACCAGACGAGAATGACGGCAAGCCTGTCATTATGGAAATTCGCGGCGCTGAGGGTGGCGAAGAAGCCAACTTGTTTGCGCGTGACCTGATGGAGATGTACACCGCGTACGCATCAAAGCGAGGCTGGTCTGTTGAGACCATGCAGATTGATAACTCTGAAATGGGTGGCATCAACCAAGCGACCCTCATGTTCAAAGGCGAAGATGCATGGAGTCATTTGAAATTCGAAGGTGGGCCACATCGCGTGCAACGTGTGCCTGCAACAGAAGCGCAAGGCCGTATTCATACATCGTCAGCCACCGTGGCAGTCATGGTGGAAGCCGAAGAACTTGACTTGGAAATTAACGATAACGATCTCAATATTGATGTGTATCGCGCATCGGGTGCCGGTGGTCAGCACGTCAACACCACAGACTCAGCTGTGCGAATCACACACAAACCAACCGGACTAGTGGTGGCAATGCAAGATGAGCGCAGCCAGTTGCAGAATAAATTGCGCGCGATGACCGTGTTGCGGTCTCGTTTGTTGAAATTGCGCCAAGAGGAACAAGATGCCAAGGCTTCGGTGGAGCGCAGGGCCCAAATTGGTGGCGGCGGTAGAGGCGAAAAGATTCGTACGTACAACTACAAAGAAAACCGCATTACAGATCACCGCATTGGTTTTACGTTGTACCAATTGCAGGCTGCATTGGGCGGAGAGCTTGACCCAGTTATCGATGCGTTGTCAGCAGACCTGCGGGCACGCCAATTAGCAAACAATGACTAATTCAGACGCCCATGTCACGTGGCGTGAAATGGTGAAGCGCACTGAAGGTGAAGTAGGTGAGCGGACCGTTGCGCAGTGGCTATGTGAGCACGCGAGCGGATGTGACGCTAATGAATTTCCTGACATTCTTGATGAATTAGTGAGTGAACGATCTGCTCAGCATCTGCACAACATGTTGACTCGGTATGCAAAAGGAGAACCATTGCAATATGTGATGGGGCGATGGGCGTTTCGCCGTCTTGACTTGCTCGTTGATTCGCGGGTGTTGATTCCGCGACCCGAGACAGAACTACTGGTGGAACATGTCACGCGTTATGCATTGCAAAAGATTCGTGACGTTGGCCGAGGCGTAACAATTGCAGACCTTGGCACAGGGTCAGGCGCAGTGGGGCTTTCACTGTTGTACGAATTGCCATTCGAGTCTGCTGAAGTATGGATGACTGATGTATCGGAAGATGCACTTCATGTTGCTCGTGCAAATGCTGCCGGTGTTGGGCGCAATGCTGTGGGCGCACGGTTTGGACATGGCAGTTGGTATCAGGCGTTGCCAGATGAACTTCATGGTTCTCTTGATGCAATCGTAAGCAACCCTCCGTACATCGCAACAGGTGATCCGTTAGTTGGCGACTCTGTTCTGAAGTGGGAACCGCACAATGCGTTATTTGCAGGTAAAGACGGGCTGAATGATTTACGAGTTGTTGTTTCCGGTGCAACCGATTGGTTAGTACCCGGAGGCTTACTTGCAGTTGAGATGGGATTCACGCAAGCAAATGTGGTCTCGCAGTTGTTTGAATCAGCAGGCTTTACTAAAATATCTCTGCACAAAGATCTGGCAGGGCTTGACCGATTTGTGACTGGTATTTCGCCTCGTTAACAGAGATGTCGTTGTAAGAATTCCAACTGGTGTAAGAGAAGATTTTCCGCCACCACTTCTTGTGGAGTCATATGAGTAACTCCAGAGAGCGGCAACACCTCGTGCGGTTTTCCAGCAGCAAGTAGCTCAGATGACAATTGCAGGGTATGTGCTGCGACAACATTGTCGTCAGCTAGCCCGTGGATGAGCAACAGTGGTTGCCGTAGGTGCTCGGCGTCATTGAACAATGACGTTGCCTCGTATGCACTTGCATCGATTGACGGGTTGCCTAAGTAGCGCTCTGTGTAGTGAGTGTCGTAGAGGCGCCAATCCGTGACAGGCGCACCAGCAACGCCTGCATGAAACAAATCACCACGTCGCAGAACAGCGAGCGCTGCGAGATAACCACCAAAGCTCCACCCGCGAATTCCTACCCGGGAAGTATCGGCGCGTGGTTCAAGGTCATTTAGGTCTCGCAAGATTTCGACCTGATCATCAAGTACTGGTTGAGCAAGGTCGTTCATGACGCCCCGTTCCCATGCGCTGCCTTTGCCTGGGGTTCCGGTGTTATCAACGATGACAACAACAAAGCCTTGGTCGGCAAACCATTGAGATGAGTTGTAGGCCGCGCGTGATGCAACAACACGTTGCGCATGTGGACCACCATACGGATCAAACAGCACGGGCAATTTTGTGGAGAGCCCATCGCGTGGCAAAAGAATTGCAACAGGAATGCCGCGAGGACCTACAGACATGATGCGCACATTTGGTTGCACGAGTGAGGTTTCGGCTAGCGAGGCAATGTTGTGAGTCGCAGTTGGGGTATGAACAGTGAATTGAGCGCGCTCGGTGTCGAGTGTAGAAATACGTGAGACGTAACAACTAAGCGATCCGGTGATTGAGACGGTTCCGTTTGAGTGAGTGATTTGTTGAAGTTCGCTCTTGCTGAATGCCCAGGCATCTGTTGCCCATGGCGTGCTGATGTCGTTTGCAATAAACACAATGCTGTTCGCAGTCGATACCACGCTGCGGACTTGCATTGTGGTGGGCGTTACGGCCACGCCATTGACAAGAAGGCGGCGCGCACCGTCGCGATCTGCGCAGGTGACGAGAGTGCCATCGTGCTGTAGTGCGGGAACACCAGAAACCAATTCAACCCATGCACCGTCTGTGTCGGTGAAAACAATTGTTGCTTTTCCGGTCGCCGAATCAATGGAGTGAATATCGATCTGTTTCTGGTCGCGTGTTTGTGTTTGCGCAATCAGTCCGGCACTGTTCCACGAGACAGAGTTGAGGTATTCCCACGTACCTGAAAGTTCAACTGGCGTCGTAGCAGCTGTTGCGACAGAAATGATGTGCAGCGACACAGACGCATTAGGTGTTCCCGCTGCGGGGTACCGGTGTTCTGTTGCTGGCAATTCAGGATGAGCAGGATCTGCAATGTGCCAGACATTGATAGCGGAGACATCAACTCGACATGCAGCAATCGATTGCGAATCTGGTGACCACCAGTAACCACGGAATCGGCCCATTTCCTCTGCTGCAATGAATTCTGCATTTCCCCATGACACCGCGTTGTTCGACTCTGATGCAATGACACGTTCATCACCAGTGAGTGATGCGACGCAAAGTGATGTGCCGCGGAGATATGAGATGGTGCTGCCGTCGGGGGAGAGACGAACATCAAAGACACCAGACTCGATGGATGGCATCGTTGCGTCTCCACTGAGGAGGTCAATAAGCACAATGCTTCCACCCAAAACAGTGACGGCGCGGGTGATGTCACGATTGCATGCATATCTAGTGATGCCGCTAGCACCTTCACGAGCACGCTCACGCTGCCGAAGTTCTGCTGCTGTCAACTCGGATAAGTCTGTATTCAGTGTGCGCGGATCAAGAAGTTCATGCTCGATACCCGTTGCAGTGTCAAGACTCCACAAAGTGTTTACTGCATCAGACCCAGAGTGCGAACGAATGAAGATGACGCGCGAGCCATCTGGTGACATGGTGAAACTGCGGGGTTCTCCGAGCGAGAGTCGTTGAGTTCGTGCGTATTGACGGGGGAAGGAATCGCTCACGCGAGCAGAGTACCTGAATCATCGGCACGAACCGTGCGGCCGACCCATTCATTGGTGCACATATCGCGACCAATGCCAACGTCTGTGGTGTCGGCCCAGGCACGTCGACCATCGGCGAGTATGCATGACGCAATAGAACGCTCGGGGTTGCCCTCACGGTCATGCATGACGGAGTATCCCTCGATAGTCATTTCGCCAGCTGCATCGGCAGGTGACGCGAGCGACCTGCGTGGCAATGCGTCGATCTGATCTTGCGGATAGTCGTATGAAAAACCATTCTTCGGCGGTGTTGTTGCATACACACCAAATGCGTGTTTCGTGGTGTAACCACCGTTGGCCCACACGAGCCCCGTGGCACCAACTCCACTGCGCAATTCGTTTGCAACAGTTGCAATGGCGTGCATGACGTAGTTGTTCCATGGCCCACCACCAAATTGCAGTCCACCTGTGCGCGTGAGCTGACCATTGATGTCAAGACCAAGTGATTTTGCACCGAGCTGAACAGCTGAGGGAAAGCATGAGTACAAATCAACAAGGTCGATGTCATTGATTGACATACCTGCCAGTTCCAGCACGCGACGTCCGGCCAATTCGATTGCGGGAGTGTCATAGAAATGATTGCGATGAGAAATGAAGGCGTGTTCATGAGCATCACTTCCAGATTGCGGGAAAATCCAACGATCACGAGGAACACCAAGCGCCGTTGCTTTTTCCGCTGAGCACAGAATAAGAGCAGCCGACATATCGACATCGTTGTTTGAGTTCATCAACTTTGGATATGGGAAACCAATCATGCGGTTGGTGTCAGAAGCGGTGCGAATTTCTTCTGCTGTGTATTGCTTCCTTGACCATGCGTACGGATTCGTGGCCGCAACTGCGCTGAAGCGGGCATACAGCTCGCTGATATGCACTTGATGATCAGCAATTGATCTGCCTGCTTGTGCACGAAGCGCAGTTTCGAACAATGGGTAGATCTGAATTGGCATCATGATCTTGCGAGCAAGCTCTTCTGGCATGTTCATGGTGAGATCTTCAGAGACAGGAACGGGCGCTATGTCTGTCGTGCGCCAATCGGGCGTGAGGCCTGCTTTGTTGTAACGAGCTCGTGTGCGAGTTGTTTCGCCTCCGGTCAAGATGACCAAGTCGATTTCACCCGCGAGGATTTGTCGAGAGGCTGCATTCACCAACGTCTGAGGCGTATTGCCACCCATGGCCGATAAGCCCAGTTCACGCGGCGTCAGTCCTAGGTCTTCAGCGATGAATTGAGCAGGGTTGCCGTATTTCCATGACAAAAGGCTGACAACACGAATGGCATCGGGGTTTGGCACAGATGACAGTCCTGCATCTGAAGCAGCAAGGGTGATGGCTTCGACCATGAGGGCCACTGGGTCGCGAGCGTCGTCAAGACCCTCTGCACGCTGCAGTACTTGGCCAGTACCGATAAGAACGGGGGTGCGTGGGTCAATTGTCATGCCATAACGCTAGGGCGTCGACATAACACCTCTACTACTGTGAATGAGATGTCCCGTATTGCAATTGGTGCCGACCACGCTGGCTACTCCCTGAAACAGCACCTCATTGATGTGCTCACAAATCAAGGCCACGATGTCATCGACCTCGGGACCCATTCCACCGAGAGTTGTGATTACCCACCCATCTGTGCTTCCGTGGGTCGCCACGTTCGTGATGGCAAAGCTGATCTTGGCATAGTTCTTGGTGGCAGTGGTCAAGGCGAACAACTTGCCGCAAACAAAGTTCGCGGAGTTCGCGCAGCATTGTGCAACGACTTGTACACGGCTCGCATGGCGCGGTCACATAACAACGCAAACGTGTTATCAATGGGCGCTCGAGTTGTCGGTGAAGGCCTTGCCGAAGAAATCCTTTCAACATTTTTATCAACCCCCTTCGAGGCTGGCCGTCACGAACGTCGCGTAGCGATGTTGGCCGAAATCGAGCAACAAGAATCGAGCAAATAATGCCTTTTCCATCCGACACAAACCCTGACAATGCGGTGTTTGACCTTCTTGAAACAGAACGTATTCGTCAGACCACCGGATTGCAGTTAATTGCTAGCGAGAACTTCACGTCGCCTGCAGTGATGCACGCAACTGGTTCAATTCTGACGAACAAATACAGCGAGGGATATCCCGGTAAGCGTTACTACGGCGGCAACGTCAATGTTGATGAAATCGAAGCGTTAGCAATTTCACGTGTGAAGCAGTTGTTTGGCGCGGAGCATGCCAATGTGCAGCCACATTCTGGCGCAAGCGCAAATATGGCTGTGTATTTGGGTCTTTTGAATCCTGGCGACACCGTGCTTGGTCTCAGCCTTGACCACGGCGGCCACCTCACGCATGGATCACCAGTCAATGCGAGTGGCATTTTGTACAACTTCAAGTCGTACGGAGTGACGTCTGGTGAAGAGCGAATTGACTTTGAACAAATGCGCGATCTTGCTCTTGAACATCGTCCAAAGATGATTGTTGCCGGAACAACTAGCTATCCACGTCGACTTGATCCAGAGCCATTCAAAACAATTGCTGATGAAGTCGGCGCGCTGCTTATGTTCGACATTGCTCACTTGGCTGGTCTTGTAGCGGGTGGTGCACACCCGAACCCCGTGCCATTTGCTGATGTCGTCACGTTTACAACGCACAAAACATTGCGTGGCCCTCGTGGTGGTTGCATTCTTAGTAAGGCAGTTCACGCGCAAGCTATTGACAAGGCAGTGTTTCCAGGAAGCCAAGGTGGCCCACTTGAACATGCTGTTGCAGCAAAGGCAGTTGCATTCCGCGAAGCACTTGACCCATCGTTCTCTGTCTATGCACACCAAATTGTGAAGAATGCTTCTGCATTGGCTGCTGCTCTAACCAAAGAAGGTTTCCGACTGGTCAGTGGTGGCACAGATACGCACTTGATGGTGGTTGACCTTCGTCCGTTCGATGCTGACTGCACCGGAAAAGTTGCACAGTTGGTACTTGATGAAGCAGGTATCACGTTGAACAAGAACACTGTTCCTGATGATCCACGAAGCCCATTCGTAACTTCTGGTGTACGCATCGGAACACCTTCTGTGACAACGCAGGGAATGACCGAAGCCGAAATGCCAGTGATTGCCTCATTGATTGCAGAAGCTCTTCGTCATCGTGATGATGCAGCGGCAGTTGCTGTAGTGAAATCAAAAGTTGCCGCACTTTGTGCCAAATTCCCTGTTTATCCCCACAAATTGTGACGGAAACAATCCAGGTGGAACAGTCATCTAGGCTCGACATTTAATGGGTGACACAAACGGATATCTCATCGTCGGACTGTGTGCGATGTTTGTCACTCTGATTACGACGCCAGTTGTCAGGTGGTTTGCACGTGAACACAATTGGTTAGCACTGCCAGATGAACGAAAAGTGCACACTGTGCCTACTCCTAATGTGGGCGGTATTGCATTGTTCGCCGGAGTTGTTGCCGCGTTAGGACTTGCGTGGAAAATGGATCGATTCTCGCCGTTGTTCCAAGGAAACAGCGAACCAACAGGTGTGTTGCTTGGTGCGTTGGTCGTTCTCGTAATCGGTGCTCGAGATGATGTGAAAGAAGTGTCAGCCCCTGCTCGCGTTATTGCAATCGTTGGTGCTGGCATGATGCTTGTGTGGTTTGGCGTCACGATGTTTTATTTTCGTGTTCCGTTCTTGGGAGTCATTCAATTAGGAAATGATTGGGTTCCTATTGTCACCGTTGTGTGGTTGCTCGGAATGGTGCAAGCAATCAACCTTATTGATGGACTTGATGGATTAGCTGCGGGCATCGTTGCCATTGGTTCCACAGCATTTTTTATTTACTCACGGCATCTCTCGGGCCTTGGTTTATTATCCGAACCAAACATCGGGCCTTTGATTGCAATCATCACTGTCGGTGTATGTATTGGATTTCTTCCGTACAACTTCAATGGTGCAAGTATTTTTATGGGTGACGGTGGCGCATATTTGCTTGGTCTCTTAGTGGCTGTATCAACGAGCGTTGTCGGTGGGCGAGCAGACCCCACCACACAAGCGTTCAGTGGTCAGACATATTTCTTCTTGGCACCACTTCTTATTCCCCTCATCATCTTGGGAGTTCCAATCTTCGATGTCGCGTTTGCCATCGTGCGCCGCGTGAGTAAACGTCAAGGATTCGCAGAAGCCGACAAGGGGCACTTGCATCATCGTCTGATCAATCTCGGACACGGTCCTCGTCGCGCCGTGGCAATTTTGTGGTTGTGGACTGCGCTGTTGTCTGCATTGGTGTTGTATCCCGTCTTTAACAAGAGCGCCACGAACTTTGCGCCCTTCGGATTGGTTGCTTTGGTGCTGTTTCTGTACACCGTTCTGCACCCCGACCTCAATCGCACACCAGAGAACGAATAATCAGGTCCCGGGTTCCTCGGTTTGACGATTTCTTTGAGACAGCCCTAGATTGAGAAGTTCTTCGGGCATATCGATCGGCTCGTGATTGGTGAAAATAGTGAAAAAGCGTCCGGCCCCCGTCATGACCTCGTCGTCTAACGAAGGTTCTGGGCATGGCGTTGAGTTGGCGCTCTTGGTCTTTGTGTACTTACTGATCGGCATCGGGCTAGATGCGTGGCTTAATACTCAGCCGATTTTCACAATCACACTCGTGTTGTTCGCGGTTATTGGACAATTTGTGAAGACTTATTACGTATATAACACCCGAATGAAACAGCTAGAAAAAGAGCGTGTTGAGGCAACACGTGCACGGCCAGAACAATGAGCGACGAGATCAAGCCTGTGGATAACGCCCCCGAATTTGCCGTATCGCGCGACATGGTTCGTCGCGGCATCATGGTTGCACCATTTTTATTATTAGTCTCTGGTGTGATTTGGGGCACAGAAGGCGTGTCGGGCTCTGCGTATGGCTTAGCAATAGTGCTCGTCAATTTTATTCTTGCAGCGGGAATCATCACGATTACTGCGCCTAGGTCACTTGCGTTGCTGATGGGTGCGGTGATGGTGGGATATGTCGTTCGTCTTGGGTTGATGTTTATTGCTGTATTGCCGGTTCGCCACGCCGGTTGGATTTCTATTCCGTCGCTCTGTGCGACTATGCTGGTGACGCACCTTGGGCTCCTCGTATGGGAGTTGAGGCATGTTTCCATGTCTCTGGCCTATCCAGGCCTCAAGCCTAAAAAATCTTCTCCCTTTAAATTGAGGTAACTACAAGTGTTCGGATTGGACTTCCCACCTATTAACGAAGTGATTCGTTGGCGCGACGCGTTCGGTAATTTAAACAAGATCGGCATGATTGCGGTTCTTGCTTCTGGTATTGCAATTTTGATTTTTCTTCTTGCGAGTCGTTACAACGCCAATGAAGCTCCAAAAGGTGTGCGAAACCTCGCTGAAATGCTTGTTGAGTTCATCGAAGAAAACATCGTTATGCAGACCATTGGCAAAGATGGTTTGGGTTGGACACCGTTTTTGTTGTCTCTTTTCATTTTCATCTATTTGTGCAACCTTCCCGGAATTATTCCGATCATGCAGATGCCAGCAACAGGCCGCATGGCGATTCCATTGTTCTTGTCAGTCATTGTCTGGGTTGTCTACAACGCAGTCGGTATCAAGCACCAAGGCTTTATTGGTTACTTCAAGGGCATCATGTTTCCCCCAGGCGTACCCAAGCCAATTTATTTGCTGTTGACCCCAATTGAATTGGTATCAACAATCATCGTGCGGCCGTTCTCGTTAGCAATTCGACTTTTTGCCAACATGCTTGCTGGCCACATGTTGCTAGTTACTTTTGCACTTCTGTCAGCAGCGATGTTCGAAGCTCAGACCAAAAAATTTCTCTTAGTTCCAATGGGTATCTTGCCGATGGGTATGTTGATCTTCCTCACAGTGTTTGAGGTTTTGGTCGGATTCTTGCAGGCTTATATCTTTACAATTCTGACAGCCGTCTATATCGGTGGTGCTCGCCACCCCGAGCACTAGACGACAGTCAGTTATTCAGACCTATTCACATCATTTATTAATTACAGACACAAGGAAAACACTCACATGGAAGCACTAGTACAAGTATCTCGGCTCGTATCCGAGTTAAACGCAGCAGACGCAAAGGCAGCAAACGCTGCTATCGGCGCCGGATTCGCTTATGGCCTTGCAGCCATCGGACCTGGTGTCGGCATCGGCTTCGTCGTTGGTAAGGCAATTGAGGCAATGGCTCGTCAGCCAGAGTCTGCAGGCATGGTGCGTACCACTATGTTCCTCGGAATTGCATTCACCGAAGCGCTCGCGCTGATCGGCTTCGTCGTTTTCATTCTTCTCGGACTCTAGAGCGGCCTAAGCAAAGTTCAGGAGCTGAAATGCCGACTGCGATAGTCACACAATTAAACGGGCGCATAGTCCACGTTCGACTGGTGTCCTCTGACTCCACCGATACCACCATGCCTGTCGAAGCACTTGAGGCGAACGCGCCAATGGCAGCTGTCGAAGGTGAAGCACATACGGAAGACAAGGGCCCAAGCCCCATTGCACCAGAGGGCAAAGAGCTCATCTGGGGTGGTGGCTCGTTTGTCGTTCTTCTCGTTCTTATGCGTTTGGTGTTGTTTCCTAAAGTGAAAAAAGGCATTGAAACTCGTTACGGAAACATTCGTAACAATATCGATGGTGCAACAAATGTCCGAGCAGATGCTCGGACAGATGTTGCAGCGTATGAAAGTGCATTAGTTGATGTTCGTGCCGAAGCTTCCCGCCGTGTTGACGAAGCTCGTCGTACGCTTGATGCCGAGCGTCAAGTAGCCATTACGGCTGTTACCGCACGAATTGCTGCACGCAAAGCCGAAGTTGATGCGTCAAACGCAGCTGTTCGTGCCGCTGCGAGCGCGGATGTGTCAATAGCAATTGCATCAGTCGCTACAACCGCAACACAAATTGCTGTCGGTCGTGCCCCAGATGCTGCTGTGGTGTCACGTGCTGTTGAAGAGTCGCTGCAACTATCAGGAGGACAACGATGAGTTTGATTTCACTAATTGCCGAAGCAGACCCAACCCAAACACACAGTTGGATTCTGCCTGAAACGTCAGAAATCATTTACGGTGGTATTTCATCGACGATCGTGTTCTTGTTACTTGTGAAATTTGCATTCCCGTTGGCCAAGAAGGCTCTTCAGGGACGTACTGAGAAGATCGCAAAAGAAATGAGCGACGCTGCACAGATGCGCACAGATGCCGATACTGAAGCAGGCGATATTCGTCGTGCTGTTGGTGACATTGGCAACGAGCGCACTCGCCTCATGGCTGAAGCTGATGTTCAATCAGAGGTTCTGCTTCGTGAAGGTCGTGGTCGCATCACAGTTGAAGTTGCTGAACTTGAAGCAAAAGCAGCTGCAGACCTTGTCGCAGCGGCTTCTCGAATTGGTGACGAATTACGCGGAGAAATTGCGCGTCTTTCTAGCACCACAATCGACAAAGTCGTTCGAGCAACCCTTGATGACAAGGCTCATCAAGACCTTGTTGAATCTTTCATTAATAGTGTGGGGGCATCACGATGAGTGACACTCGTATTGAGTCCTACGCAACAGCACTTGTGCAAATTGCGCAGGCAGAAGGCGTTCTCGACCGCATTAAAGATGACATGTATCGCGTTGCTCGCGCTGCAGAGTCAAGCGATCAATTACGTTCAGTATTAAATGATGAATTGATTCCTGCAGAGCGTCGCCAGACAATCGTTGAGTCATTGCTTGAAGGCAAGGGTCACCCATTGTCGTCACATTTGGTCGGACTTGTTATCGGATCAGGACGTGGTCGTGATTTAGCAGCAATTCTCGACATCGTGGCAGCACGTGGTGCATCAGCTTCTGGCATGAACCTTGCTGAAGTGCGCAGTGCAGTGGCATTGTCTGCAGATCAGCAGACGCGTCTAGCCGCTGCGTTATCTAAACGAACTGGGAAAACAGTCGACCTCAAGGTTGTTGTTGATCCGTCAGTTGTTGGTGGCATCGTTGCCACAGTTGGTGACATTGTCATCGACGGAACCGTCCGTACAAATCTCGACCAGCTGAAGAGCCGGTTGTAACGAATTTCGAAGAAGAGAAGTCAAGAGGAGAACATGGCAGAGTTAACACTTTCCGCCGGTGATATTGCAGCAGCGATATCCAAAGGTTTGCAGGGCTACACGCCTTCGCTTGAAGCACGCACCGTTGGTCGCGTCGCAGAAGTGGGCGATGGTATTGCACGCATCTCGGGCTTGCCCGACTGCAAAGTAAACGAATTGCTTGAATTCGAAGATGGCACCGTCGGTCTTGCTCTCAACCTTGAAGAAGTGTTGATCGGTTCAGTGGTCTTGGGCGACTCAGACGCAATTGAAGAGGGACAGACAGTTAAAGCAACTGGCCGCATCCTTTCAGTTCCTGTCGGTGACGCGATGCTTGGTCGCGTTGTTAACGCACTTGGTACTCCAATTGACGGCAAGGGCGACATCGTTGGCGCAATCATGCGCCGTGTTGAAGTTCAGGCTCCCGGAATTATGGGACGTAAGCCAGTACACGAGCCATTGCAGACAGGTATCAAGTCAATTGACGCCATGACTCCAATTGGTCGCGGTCAGCGCGAGCTCATCATTGGTGACCGTAAGACCGGTAAGACCACCATTGCAATCGACACCATCATTAACCAGCGTGGACTTGGTGTGAAGTGCATCTATGTCGCAATTGGCCAAAAGGGTTCCACCATTGCTTCAACGGTAGAAACACTTCGCCAGTACGGCGCATTGGAATACACAGTCATTGGTGCTGCTCCAGCATCAGAGCCTGCACCGTTCAAATATCTCGCTCCGTATTCAGGTTGCGCCATTGGCCAGCACTGGATGGAAAACGGTGAGCATGCGCTCATTGTTTACGATGACTTGTCAAAGCAAGCAGAGGCGTATCGCCAGATGTCATTGCTTCTTCGCCGGCCACCAGGCCGTGAGGCATACCCAGGAGACGTGTTCTATCTTCATAGTCGCCTTCTTGAGCGTGCTGCGAAACTGTCTGACGAAAACGGTGCTGGTTCATTGACTGCATTGCCAGTGATTGAAACCAAAGCTGGTGACGTATCTGCATACATTCCAACCAACGTGATTTCCATCACCGACGGCCAGGTGTACTTGCAAGACAACTTGTTCAAATCAGGTATCCGTCCTGCTGTTGACGTAGGTGTTTCCGTGTCACGCGTAGGTGGTGCTGCTCAGACAAAAGCAATGAAGAGCGTTTCAGGAACACTGAAGCTTGACCTTGCTCAGTTCCGTGAGCTTGAAGCTTTCGCAACATTCGGTTCTGAACTCGACGCAGTGTCAAAGGCACAGCTCGAGCGCGGTTACCGTCTCGTTGAATTGCTCAAGCAAGGCCTTAACTCACCAATGCCTGTTGAAGAACAAGTCGTATCAATCTTTGCCGGAACAAAGGGGTATCTCGACTCCATTCCAGCAACTGATGTTGGTCGTTTTGAAATTGAATTGCTCGAGCACTGTCGTGCACGTCATGGTGCAATGCTCGCTGAGTTGCGTACGAATCCAAAAGCAGATGTTCCATCTGACTTGGGTGACATTGTGTTGGCATTTAAGAGCGGATTCAAAATTACGGCACCTAAGGGTGCTGCTGTTGACCCCACTGCTACCGATGCTGCGGCACTCGGTGACGCACAGAGCAACAAGACCCTCGCGACGGAGTGATCTAAGTGGCTGGTGGACAAGAACGAATTCTGCGCGGACGCATTAAGTCCGTACAGGCGACGAAAAAAATCACGCGTGCAATGGAGCTTATTGCTGCATCGCGCATCGTGAAGGCGCAGCAACGCGTCGTCGCAGCCGTTCCCTACAGCGACATGATTACTGAAGTTGTGCGTGATCTTTCGGCAGCTGGTTCTTCTAGTTCCATGCCACTTCTTGCTGGTCGTAGCGAAGTTAAAAATGTTTGCTACGTGGCACTTACCGCAGACCGTGGTCTGTGTGGCGGTTACAACACTGGTGTGATGCGGGCCACTGAAGGCGAAATCAAGAAAGATGCTCTAGAGGGTCGTTCTCACACTGTGATTGCAATTGGCCGTAAAGCCGATGGTTACTTTCGTTTTCGTGGTTACAACGTTGCAAAAAGTTTCACCGGTTTTACTGACAGCCCTAGCTATGCAAATGCAAAAGAAGTCGGCGAATTTGTCACCGAGCTTTATGCAAGCGGACAAGTAGACAGAGTTGAACTTGTTTACACACGCTTCATTTCATCTGGTACTCAAGAAGTCGTGCAACGCCCTCTTGTTCCTCTTGAAGCAGAAACTGTTGCCGGCGGCGATGCAAAAAATGCAGCGGGTGCTGACTACGAATTCGAGCCATCTCCCGAAGCAATTCTTGAGACATTGTTGCCTCGCTATGTAGAGGCTCGTGTGTATGCAGCCATGTTGAATGCAGCGGCTTCCGAGCACGCATTCCGTCAACGCGCAATGAAATCAGCTACTGACAATGCTGAAGAACTTATTAACAACCTTTCCCGAATCATGAACCGAGCCCGTCAGGACTCGATCACGACTGAGATCATGGAAATCGTCGGCGGTGCCGAAGCCATGTCCTCGAAAAATTAGAAGAACGAACAAGTAGGAGCAATCCAGATGAGTATGACAGAAATAAAACAAGACGGACGGGTAGTAGCAATTGCTGGACCCGTTATCGACGTGGAATTCCCTCGTGGCTCGCTGCCCGAGTTGAACTCGGCAATCGAGTTTGAAATCACACACGAAGGCACAACAACAGTTGTTCTTGCCGAAGTTGCTCAGCAACTCGGTAACAGCCGTGTGCGCGCCGTGTGTCTCAAGCCAACTGACGGACTTTCACGTAACACACCAGTGCGCAACCTTGGTCACGGTATTCAAGTGCCAGTGGGTAACCGCACACTTGGTCACGTATGGAACGTATGGGGCGACGTGCTCGACGGCAACAACGCAGACTTCGAAGACATCGAGCGTTGGGACATTCACCGTCCAGCTCCTGCATTCGACACACTTGAGCCATCAAAGCGCATGTTCGAAACCGGCATTAAGGTCATCGACCTTCTGACTCCATACCTTGCTGGTGGAAAAATTGGTTTGTTCGGCGGAGCAGGTGTTGGTAAGACCGTTCTTATTACCGAAATGATTAACCGTGTTGCTTCGAAGCACGGTGGTGTTTCTGTGTTCGCCGGAGTGGGCGAGCGCACACGTGAAGGTACTGACCTTCGTATGGAAATGGAAGAGTCGGGCGTGTTTGAAAAAGCAGCCTTAGTGTTCGGACA
>JAPKZY010000010.1 GCA_026393535.1 Actinomycetota bacterium
ACACCGAAGACTTACGCGACCGATTACGAATCACTTTGACCGCAGCCCCATCAGCACACAAAGAGACTTGCGCGTCAATTCCAGTTCTCGCACAGTGCGATCTCACGGCTTCAACATCAACTGTCGAAATTCGATTCTCTATTGGCGATCCGTACAACAGTGCCGCGATATGAGTCGGTGACTTTGCCTTCTCACTGAGGCGCAATGCGCGATCATGCGAACTAAGTGTGGAAAGGAATTTCTTCCCCCCTGCCTGTCGAACGAGTTTTTTTGTGGCGATGACAACATCGCCGACATAACAGTGCCCACGAAGTCGCTCTGGAGACCAACCCGGCCGAAGTTGATGCGTGAACTGCGAAGAGTCGGCCGGATCAAAATGGAACGAATCGGCATACGCAAAGTCAGCATCACCTACTTTTTCCAAAATATCTGAAAGTGATGTCGAGATAACACAATCTCTAGGAACAAAAATGAAAAACTTTCTCAGTTCCATCACGGTGATCAACAATTTTGTCTCGGGAGATCCGTCATGGGGATCCATGTAAATGAATGATGGGTAAAAATCTTCAAAAGGCGCGGTGAGCGGAAACTCATACGGCTTCACCACATCAGTTAGGCGAGTCCGGTATTTATCTGCAGCAGTTTCGGCTTTCAGACCCAGTTCAGCATCGCGAAGACGAAGTACTTCTAGGCGTTGCGCCACTGCTTGATTGTCAATTGCCATCTTCGGCAATCCTAGTGACCACACCATGTAGTGGAGCTGAGGGGAATTGAACCCCTGACCTCTTGCATGCCATGCAAGCGCTCTGCCAACTGAGCTACAGCCCCGTATCCGGAAGTTATAACTCTACACACCGTTAGGCCCAGGGCGTTGGGACAATGTCTTTATACAGGCGCTCGATTTCGTAAAACCGGCGCATTTCGTCAATAAAAATATGTACGACAACGTCGCCGTAATCGATCAAGACCCACTGCTGTTCGCGGGTTCCCTCTGAGCGAAGCGGCCCTTTGCCAACTGCTTCGCGCACATTGTTGAGCACTGCGTCAGTGATTGCACGAACAAGCCGCACGTTTGAGGCGCTGGTGACGATGAAGTATTCAGTGATGCCAACGACTGGACCAACAGGAATAACAATGGTGTTCTCGCCCTGCTTTTCATCAATCACTCTGGCGATAAAGACAGCCAATTCAAGTGAGTTGAGGTCAGCAGCTGCTGCATCTGTATTAGTGGTGTCGGTCACGTGGGCTCCGTTGTACTGGTGGTCGATGTGCTGGCCGCTGACCCTTGGCCAAGGAACGCAACAAAATCGTTACCCAAGACGATACGGAGGTTCACGCCAGAGATGACATCTTTGCTTTCCGTGAACTCCAGTGGCCCGAGAAGCGTCGGATACGTCTCGGCTTCCGTTTTCGCAATGGAATCGTTGTAGTACACCGTTGTGCGCTCGGTAGCCAAGTCAGGCGATTGACGAATCAGCACCACATTGGCGCCCAAAAAAGCCAGACGTGTGACAACTTCTTTGGCCACTACTGCGCTCGCGAACGGAATATCAACCATGACAGCGACATTGGCGGTCGTTACCGTCAGTGCGCTCGGCACGACACTTGCCATCACCATGAGAACTTCACCACCGTCAAGTCCGTACAAGTCGACTTTGTTTGGATTACGAACATCGTCAGTAAACAGCGTCGAAGAGAACTGCCATACATCGATTTCCCCCATCAGTAGCGCATTCACAAAAGCTGCTGTCGATGTATAAACCCTCGTATCCAGTGGTGAAATTGATGACGTTGATCCTCTGACTTCTGCAGAGGGAGTCGCAACTCCAGCGCGGGCAATGGAATTCCATAATGCTCTCACTTGAGGCAAGCGTGCAGACTCGGGC
>JAPKZY010000083.1 GCA_026393535.1 Actinomycetota bacterium
GGGCTTTGCACCGCTAGCCTTACCTAGTCCCGAACTGGGTCCTTTCAGGAGAAAATCGCACCATGGCAGTGAAATTGCGCCTAACACGAGTTGGCAAGACCAAACAACCTCAGTACCGCGTTATCGCGGCCGATTCTCGTCGCGCCCGTGATGGCCGCTTCATCGAGATCCTCGGTCAGTACAACCCTCGTACCGAACCATCAACAATCACGATCGACAACGACAAAGCTGTCAAGTGGCTCATGGAAGGCGCACAGCCAACCGAGCGCGTTCGCAAACTTCTTGAAATCAGTGGGGCGTGGGCACAGTTCACCGCCGCACGAGCTAAGTAATCTCGTGTCTGATTTCGACGACGCAAACACTCTCGAAGCTCCCATCGCAACTGCGGTGCTCGCACACATCGTGCGCAGCATTGTTGATGATGCAGATGCAGTGAACGTCACTTCAGGTCCTGGCAAGGGCGACAAGATCCTCCTTGAGGTTCGTGTTGGTCCTGGCGATCTTGGTCGCGTTATCGGCCGTCGCGGCCGTACTGCACAGAGCATTCGCACAGTTGTCCGCGCAGCGGCAACAAACGACGACGTTGATGTCGACGTCGACTTTGTCGACGCCTGAGCAATTTGCTCCCCAACTCCGCGCCTGAAGGCCTTTTAGAGGTCGGTCGCATTGGAAAGCCCCACGGCGTACGCGGTGATGTTTTTCTCTCTCTTACGTCTGATTTAGAACAACGCCGGTCAGTCGGTTCTGAACTCATCATTGTTGAAGGCGGTGTGCAACGTACGTTGACCATTGCGACTGTTCGTCCGCAGCAAGATCGTTGGGTTGTCCACTTCGAAGGCATCGATGATCGCAATGCAGTTGAAAAACTCACCAACAAATATCTCTATGCAGAACCAATTGACGGCGCAGAAGGTTTGTGGGTGCATCAACTCATCGGCTCTGACGTTGTTGATATGGCGGGCACTTCCTGGGGCATCTGCACCGGAGTTCTCCATAACCCCGCTCACGACTTGTTAGAGCTGGCATCAGGCGTTCTTGTGCCGATTCCGTTTGTGGAGTCATGTATTGATGGCGTCACGGTCATTAATCCGCCAGAAGGCCTTCGCGAAGCTCTGTTATCTGACACATCTGACGACGAAGAATAGGTAGCGTCCTGAGAGATGCGTATTGATGTCTTTTCTATCTTTCCCGAGATTGTCGACGGATTCTGCGCGCACAGCCTGTTAGGGCGTGCTCGCGACACTGGCGCCATTGATGTGCGCGCTCACAACATTCGCGATTTCGCAACAGATGTTCACAAAACTGTCGACGACAATCCGTTTGGTGGCGGCGCCGGAATGCTCATGCGTCCTGAACCAATTTTCGCAGCTGTTGAAGCAGTGCAGCCACCACGTCCGTTGTTGCTTCTCGGCCCTGGTGGCCAGCAGTTCAATCAACAGATGGCAGAGACTTTGGCGGCCTCAGGTGGTTTCAGCATGTTGTGTGGCAGGTATGAAGGTGTCGACCAGCGCGTGCGTGAGCACCTCGTTGACCATGAAATTTCTGTTGGAGATGTTGTGCTGGCCGGTGGGGAGGTAGCTGCCTGTCTCATCATTGAAGCTGTGACACGCCTGATCCCTGGCGTCATGGGCAACGCCGTTTCCCCAGTCACTGAGAGCTTCGGAGCAGACGGACTGTTAGAAGAGCCCCAGTACACCCGCCCTGCTGAGTTCCGAGGTTTTGAGGTTCCTGAGGTGCTTCGCGGGGGAGACCATGGCCGTGTGGCTGCCTGGAGGCAAGCCCAAGCCCTCTGGCGCACCCTGCAACAGCG
>JAPKZY010000044.1 GCA_026393535.1 Actinomycetota bacterium
ATTAGTCCATGCCAAATTGGCTATGCAGGATCAGCCGTGGCCGGGAATGTTCTTCCAAGGACCACCGTCAGAGCGTGGCTCTTTCGGAAGACCAAGTACTTGTTCGCCAACAATGCCGCGCTGTACCTGGCTGGTACCTGCATAAATGGTTCCGGCGCGTGCGTTCAAGAAGACACCAATCCAGTTTGCACTGTCGTTTGGTGAGCCTGGTGAGTCAGTAGTGAAAGCAGTATGAGGAGTTTGACCAACTGGTACCAAAGCATCAGCACCAAGAATGTCAACAGCTAGTTCTGTTGCTTCCTTGTGATATTCACTCCACCACAATTTGCCGATTGACGCTTCTGGTCATGGCTGATTGCCATTAAGGAAAGCAGTGAGTGCTCGGTATCCGAGAAAACGCATGATCTCAACCTTGATATGTGCCTGAGCAAGACGTTGGCGAATATGGGGGTTCTTTGTGAGTCCCTTGTCTGTTGCTAAACGAGTGAGTTTGTCGAGTTCTCCACGGAATGAAATACCGGAAACAACTGCACCTGCTCCACGCTCGTTACCGAGAAGTGTCATTGCAACCATCCAGCCGCCGTTGATTTCACCAACAACGTTTTCTTTCGGACAACGTGCATCTGTAAAGAACACTTCGTTGAATTCAGAATCGCCTGACATCATCTTGATGGGTCGTACTTCCACACCTTTTTGACGCATATCAACAAGGAGGAACGTAATACCGCGATGCTTCACATCATCTGGCGATGTGCGGGCAAGAACAAAAATATGGTTTGCAAGATGACCTGCTGATGTCCAGATTTTCTGACCATTGATGACCCACTCATCGCCGTCAAGAACTGCACGACATCCCAAGTTTCCAAGGTCGCTTCCGGCCGATGGCTCGCTGTAGCCCTGACACCAACGATCTTCACCAGATAAAACACGAGCCAAGAAAGTTTTCTTTTGATCTTCGGTACCGACGGCAAGGATGGTGTTGCCCAACATGCCAATTCCGAATCCATCGTTTGGACCTCCGCTTGGAACCCCTGCCCTAGCGAATTCTTCAGCAAGTACTAATGATTCAACATGAGACAAGCCTTGACCACCGTATTCCTTTGGCCACGTGATGGCGAGTAGGTCATTCTTTGACAATTTCTCGCGCCAGTTTTCGGTCCACACTGCTGCATCTTTATGATTCAGAGCGCCGATGCCCTTCCAATCTTTCGGAAGGTTGGTATCGAGAAATGCGCGCACCTTTGTGCGGTACGTATCGGCTTGGGGAGGGTAAACAAAATCCATCTTCCTACCTTAGTAATGGCTGTACGCAGGCTCGGTATCCGAGCCCCCGAATTGGCCTATTTGGACATCTCCAGGCCATCGAAATCGCCTGCTGCCCGCCACGCTTCGAGCAACCGAACGAATGCAACGGGGCCTTTGCCGTAACTGCCATTCTGGGCAGCTCGTTCAGCAGGCTTGCCTTCATTGTTGTAGTAGCCAGGCGTACAAGCCTCGAGGAACTTCAAGTTCATTGTGGAATTGGTCTTGATGTCTTCCACCCAATCATGTTCGGCCTGAGCACTGGCTTCAATCCGAGTGATGCCATCTTTGGTGGCATGACTAATGACATGGGCAATATGAATGGCTTGTTCGTTCAGCATGTGCGGAAAGTTCACAGAGAATCCTGATTGTGCTGTGGACACAATAAAGCAATTTGGAAATCCGCGAGAGAAGAAACCATGGAAAGTAGAGACGGCATCTGCCCACTTGCCGGTAATTGTGAGATTGTCCGAGCCAGTTACTTCGTACCCAGAACGGCGCGCATAATCAGTTCCGACTTCAAAACCAGTTGCATAAATTAGGCAATCAAGTTCATACTCAACACCGTTAGCCACAACGCCCTTTGGTGTGATTCGCTCAACTCCGAGACCACCGGTATCAACCAATGTCACGTTTGGTCGGTTGAAGGTTGGCAAGTAGTCATCATGGAAACATGGGCGCTTACAGAATTGGCGATACCACGGCTTCAGTGCTTCTGCTGTTGCAGGGTCAGTCACAATTTCATCAACGCGTGTACGCACTTGATTCATTTTTTCAAAGTCTGCGTTTTCAACAATGGTGCCGATTTGTTCTGGACTTGTGCCGAGACCGCCTTCTTTGCGTGCACGCAACATGAGGTTGCCCACAATTTCGGTCCAACCGTCGTTCACTAGATCTTCAGTATCAAAAACTCCAGATGTGAGATTCGTAAAGTTTTCATTACGACGACGCTGCCAACCTGGCTCTAATGACTCAGCCCAATTCGGATCAGTTGGCGTGTCATTACGCACGTCGATAGACGACGGCGTGCGTTGGAACACAAACAATTGTTTTGCACCCGCGCCAAGGTGTGGCACAGCTTGCACTGCCGTTGCGCCAGTACCAATGATGCCGACCACTTTGTCCTTTAGCCCAGTGAGATTTCCCTTGCTGGTTCCGCCGGTGTATGCGTAATCCCACCGACTGGTGTGAAACGAATGACCCGCGAATGTGCCAACACCTTCGATGCCTGGAAGTTTCGGCCGATGCAACGGACCATTAGCCATGCTGATGTAACGCGCACGAATTTCGTCACCGCGGTTGGTGCGAATAGTCCAGCGACGTGAAGATTCATCCCAGCGCACATCAGTGACTTCAGTTTGCAACATCGAACGTGAATACAAGTTGAAGTGTTCAGCAATGCGATGACAGTGCGCCAAAATTTCTGGTGCAGGTGTGTACTTCGATGCAGGAATGAAACCGGTCTCTTCTAACAATGGCAAATAGATGTACGACTCAACGTCGCACGCAGCGCCGGGATACCTATTCCAGTACCAGGTGCCACCAAAGTCGCCACCCTTTTCAATCACAGTGAAGTCATGAACACCTGCTTCATGCAGTCGTGCTGCAACCAACATGCCGCCGAAGCCACCACCAACAATGGCAACTTGAACGTCTTTGATAATTGGTGCGCGCTCTTCGAATTTGATGTACGGGTCTTCAAGATAGTGAGCAAACTCGCCCGCTATTTCGGTGTACTGCTCGTTAGCTTCAACCCGCACTCGTTTATCGCGTTCATCGCGGTAGCGCTGGCGTAGTTCATCAGGGTCAAACCCCAGGTCGTCAGTTGGTGTATGGCTCATGGCTCAACACTATGTCTCAGTCCGCATTGATACGGAGCCGAAGGTTATTTGTCTGCAGTAACGCGAGCGTGCGGGAACACCCGCAGGAAGTTACCCGAGTTGAACTTGTCGACAGATGTCTGAGGCACCTGGGTCATGCACGACTCAAAACGGGCAATCGGGTCACGGCCGCCCTCTGTGTGTGGGTAATCGCTAGAGAACAAATAGAGGTCGTCGTTTGATTGGTCGATTAGACGTGCAACATCTTCAAACACGAACGGTGTGAATCCGAACTGTTGACGAATCTGCTCAGACGGTGAACGCTTGAAACCGCGAAGACGGTCGTCAACGCGTGAGTACGCCTTGTGGATGTGATCAAGGCGAACAATCATTTCAGGAACCCAGCCAGCGCCCAGTTCAACAGAAGCAAACTTCAAGTCTGGGAAGTCTTCAAGAACACCGTCAAGAACAAACATGGAAATAAATGTTTCAATACCCTGATGCATCACTGCAGCGTCACGAGCACGAACATTTTCTCCGCCGCCCATCCAGTCTTTTGTAACACCGCGACCGGTATTGCTCCACTCTGGCTTCAACTGCAGTGGGTTACCACCAACATGGAATACCACTGGCACTTGTGCTTCTTGCAACAACGACCAAATCGGATTGAAGTCAACATGAGTTGGTGAACGCTCGCCAGCCAAACGATGTGGCACCCACATTGCCTCAAGACCATTGTCAAGACTCCACTGCACCTCTTCTAATGCAAGCGCTGGATTCTCAAGTGGAATTGCAGCAACTCCCATGAGACGGTCATCAACTGAACAGAAGTCAGACATGTGACGGTTGTGCGCACGTGCGCCGCCGTAACGAACCTTGTCAGGAATTTTGCTGCTTGGTGAAAACGGCATGTGCAAACTGTGTGTTGGGAATACCAACTGCTTCTTGAAGCCCAACATGTCGCTGGCGATGACACGGTCATGCTTGTCGAATGCGCCAAGAGCTTGAATTTCTTTGACCTCTTGAATCATGCGATCACCAAGAGCAATAAGAGACTCTTTGTGTTCGTCAGAATGTTGTGAACCGTTGCCAACAATGATTGCAACTTCTTCGTCAGTCACAAGTGAACGGCCGTAATCAACTTCTGGAAGAAGGTCGCGCACGTCTGGGTCGGCAAACTTCTTGAGGAAGTCTGGAAGCTCCATGATGTGTGTATCTGCGTCGTAAAGAACGCGATCGCCTGCGTATGTCATATGGGTCCCCTATCCCTCGAACTTGGGGAAACGGTACCACCCATACAGGCGGTAACACAGAGGTGAACAGTTGGGTCAGGGCTACGCCCAATTGGGGGCTACTCAATACGATGAGGAGGTGCACATCACCACCCCTCAGATCGATTCATATCGACGTAATGGCTGGCTTTTGTGCCGCCCGTTTGTGGGTGGAGAAATTCGTGATATCCAGCAGTGGGTTGACGAAGTTCAGCAGTGGCCCGAAAATGGCGACTGGTTGCATTATCGCGAAATGACCGACGATGGACCGAAGTTGTGCCGCACAGAAAACTTCGTGCCGTTTCATACTCCTCTGCGTGAAATCCTGACTACTGGTGCAATCGTGGAAATTGTCTCTGCCCTCATGGGTGAACAAGCAGTTCTGTATAAAGAGAAGATCAACTACAAGTTGGTCGGCGGAGCAGGGTTCCTGCCTCATCAAGATGCACCGGCGTACCCGTTTATTGAAACTTCAATCTCGTGCATGATCGCAATTGACCAAAGTACAACGTCAAATGGTTGTTTAGAAGTTGTTGACGGACAACATCATGTATTGCTTCCGATGAACGAACGTGGATGCATCGTGAACGATTGGGTGGAAACACATGAATGGCATCCAGTAGAGATGGAAGCGGGCGACGTTCTGTTCTTTCACTCGCACACACCGCATCGCAGTGGCACCAATAATTCACAACGTGACCGTCGTGCCATCTACCCCACCTTTAACGCCGCGAGCCAAGGTGACCTTCGAAGTGACTACTACGAAGAGAAGCTTCGAATTTTTCGCGACACAGAACATACTGCTGGAAACGTTCGTATTTCTCTAATTGACGACTTTGAAGGAAGACCCGTATGAACAAATTTACATCACTAGTTGAAATTGAATCTCTCTTTGAAAAATGGGGACAGCAGTTCTATAGCGAGAATATTTCGCAAACTGCTCATGCGGTGCAGTGCGCACAGTTAGCCGAAGAAGCAGATGCATCAAGCGCCCTTGTTCTTGCAGCGTTGCTTCACGATGTCGGCCACCTTGTTGATCTTGAAGACTCTGCGGGCAAAGAAGAACACGAAATAGACACGGCGCATGAGGCAACAGCAGCTCGCTTGCTGGCTTCGCTCTTTCCTCCGGCTGTCACTGCGCCAATTGCGCTTCATGTCGAAGGCAAACGGTGGCTGTGTGCACGAGAAGATGGTTACTTTGAATCGTTGAGTTCAGCTTCTGTTGCCAGCCTCGCGTTACAAGGTGGCCCCATGACAGATGCCGAGGCGGATCGATTTATGGCAATGCCGCAATTCGCCGACGCTATTGCACTTCGGCGCTGGGATGACATTGGCAAAGACATCAGCAAAGACCAAGTGCCCCTTGATGAATTTCGCCGTCTGCTCCACTTCCATTTCGAACAAATATAGAAACGAATTACCATGAGAATTCTTGTAACCAACGATGACGGCATCGACTCTGTCGGACTTCATGTCCTAGCCCGCGCGATGCGTCCATACGGTGAAGTTGTGGTCGCCGCCCCAGACCAGGAGTATTCCGGTGCAGGTGCAGCAATCGGCGCATTGCACATCATTCAGCCTGAAGTCCACAAACGAACGATTGAGGGCATCGATACTTCATGGGCAATCACCGGACCACCCGCATTGTGTGTTTTCTTTGCACGGCTCGGTGTCTACGGTGGCCCGTTTGATTTAGTCGTGTCTGGCATTAACCCTGGCGCAAATGTTGGCCGCGCTGTGTACCACTCGGGAACTGTAGGTGCAGCACTTACTGCTCGTAACGGTGGAGTCAGCGGTATTGCAGTCAGCCAAGCAGTCACCGGTTTCGGGGCAGAAGGCCAAGGTTGGGACGACGCACTGAAGGGCCAGCAATGGGATTCAGCAGCAACAGTTGCGCAACGAGTTGTAGAGGGCTGGATTGCAGATCGACCAAAAGAGCCAGTCGTCATCAATGTGAACGTGCCGAACTGCGCAGTGGCAGACATGAAGGGTTGGCGTCGCACTGATATTGGGCACATTGTTCCCGTTGCAATGGCAACAGCAGATCTTGAAGCCAAAGAAGGACACGAAGGCGCTTTCTACGTTCGTATGAATTATGGAGCACAAGTACAAATGCCGCCAGAGACTGACGGTGGTGCTGTAGAAAACGGCGAAGTGGCAATTACATATGTCAGTCGTTTTAATGACGTTCCGTCACTGGGCTCAACAGCAGTTAACGACGCGCTCACATCACTTGTGGGCAAGGCGAGCACACTGCACTCATAGACACCCCCGTTTCTCACCACTACGGTGAAGAAATGACTGATTGGCAAAATCTCACTCGGCGCGCATCATTTGCGTCGCACCAACTACTGGGCTGGATCTTTTGGGATTCGCGCGCGAAAGACAATCTCGCAGCACTTGGTGTGCCCGATGGACTAGGTCATTACATTGTGAACCGCGGTGCACCGCTGGCGCCTGCAGGAGCAGAAGCATTGTTCGCAGCGTTCTATACAATCAAACGCGAGTTCGTTCACTTCGTACTAAACAATGCTGCTACATACATCACTGATTGGCATCAAGTCACAGTTGCACGTGATTCTGCTGTTCGAGCTGGTCTCGAAGAAATGACTCCGCACATCATTGCGCCGTTCGGGGCACTTGCCGATGACTTATGGAAAACAGTTGATGCGATTCCTCCAAGTGGACGCGTTTTGTTTGCCGCACACAAATCATGGCCACGGCCAACGGACCCTTTGATGTCAGCATGGAACGCATTGAACTGCATTCGCGAATGGCGCGGTGACACACATTTTGGAATTTTGTTGAACGACAACATCGGTGTTGTTGAAGCTGGACTTCTGCATGATGCGTGGATGGGCTACCCCAAAGAATGGATCCCTCGCAGTCGCGGCGCAGATGATGCAGAAATTATTGCTGCCCTTGACAACTTGTCATCACGTGGGTTTGTTACTGATGGTGTCATCAATGACGCGGGTGTCGAGTATCGAGTAGAGCTTGAACGCCGTACAGATGTGCTGTGTGAAATTCCGTGGCGTCACTTCGGCGAAAAGAATACTGTTGAGTTGCTATCTATTCTCGAACCTGTTGGCGAACGATACGTGCAACACATCAACGAGAATGCTGGTGAGAACTGGATGCCAGCAGCTCGGCCTCGTCGCCGCTAAACCGAGTGCGGCACACCGATTCGCACAGATACGCCTGGCGAATACAAAACATGCGCATCACCTGTAGGTGCAGGTAAGCCAGCAGCAATGACCAATGTGTCTTCAAGATGCTCAAGCGTCGCAGTGTGGAGAATCCATGTCTCATGATCAACAGGCGCATACCGCAGACCTTTACCGAAGCCTTTTGAATACAAACCCCATCGTGCTGATAAGAACACCGACAATTCATCAGGCTGTTCAATTCGCTCACCGATAGTTATACGAATTGATGTGGAAGCAACGTGAGGCCAACGACGCTTCACAGTGGTATTCAATGATTCAGAAGTCACCACATGCGAAGCACTCCCCCAGCAGTACGGCAGGAAGTATGAAGCGCGCGCCGCAAGTGCTGGAAGCAAGCGATTCACATCGAGTGAGAAAAACCACACGCCCGGAATTCCATCCTTCTTTACATACGTACGCACATTCACCTCAGGAAACGAACCAAGATATGGAATCGCCGGAGTACCAGGAAACGAGATGTTGCGCATCGAGAAAGGAATAAGGCCCACCCATGCGGAACCATCGAATGTGTCTACCTCAAGCCCGTCCGGCAGCAACGCCTGCACAACCGAAGCGTCATAACGCCAATGAATGTAGGCAAGCTCTTGCCACTGTTGCTTCATAATTGGTCGGCGCACTGGCGCTGGGCAGAAATCTTGCACGCCTCTACCCTACGAATCATTTACAGATTCGGGAATGGGGCATCAGTCACCTAGGTTGATATTCCTATGGCTCATTTCGTAACCACTGTTCCTTCGTCCAAATCTCCTGAAGAAGCGTTTGCCTACATGTCAGACATCCGCAATTTTGCCCAGTGGGATAAAGGAATCAAGAAAATCGACCAAGTTGTAGGTGACGGCGCTGGTGTGGGGTCTGGTTATGACATCACCGTAAAAGGGTTTGGCGGCAAAGACTCGGTCTTTCGCTACGTCACTCTTGAGTGCGACTCCCCCACCAATGTTTTGGTGAAGGGCAAGAACTGGATGTTCACCTCAGTCGATCGCGTGACCATCACACCCACAGCAACCGGATGCGACGTCACCTACGACGCAGTGCTGACTGCAAATCTCATTGCGTGGCCAGTGAACATCATGCTTGGTCGAGTGTTTGACAAAGTTGGCGCAGTCGCAACGCGGGGCCTGACAAAAGTTCTTGCCTAGGGGCAACCCAAATCATTGAGGTTGGCGCATTCTCTGCACAACCACGCAGTGCCTTCCGAAGTGCTCCACGCTGTAGCAAGAGGCGAACCACACGACATGCAATCGTGCTTTTCCTTTGTTATTGGTTTCACTTCAAAGTGCGGAGCCTGATCAGACATACGTAGCGAGATTAGCCGCACACTGATTCAATTCGGCCAAATCACCTGCCACTGCCGCGACGTACCGATCTGGCCGAACCACGATTGCAAATGCATCACCAAGAGTTTCCGGTGCCACCACGTTGATGACAGGAATGGAAGAAAATGCTGGCGGGATGACGACTGGCGCTGCAGTGACCAGCACAAATGACGCGCCGTTAGTGCGAACTGCTTTCGACACTTCAGGGTGGAACCAGAACTGATGCCCAACTCGCGCGTCATCGCCCATCACAATTCCTGCTTCAATAAATGGGCTCGGCCGTGTGCCGCCGTATCCACTTTCAACATCAACTCCGTGACTAACGCGACCACCTAGTTGATCAATGAGGCGACCCATGTCGACTGCGTGGGCAATGGTGCTACGTACATGAGGAACACGTTCAGGTGAATAGGTGTCAAGAATTTTCTCAGAGGCAATTCCTCGAGTGATGAACGAAAGTTTCCACGCAAGGTTGATGGCATCGCGCATACCGGAATTCAATCCTTGACCAGCGAAAGGCGGAGTCTGATGTGCAGAATCGCCAGCCAGGAATACATTTCCCCTTTGCATCACTGGCGCAACGACTGCATGAAACCGATACGCAGCACTACGCACAATGCGAGCCACTGATGGTGAAATCATTCCGTCAAGTAACTGCCAGAGACCCTGTTCAGTATTGAGTGCAGCAGTATCTTCGCCGTCTTGCACTTGAAATTCCCACCGGCGGTAACGGCGCACTCCTTGCACAAAAGTAAACGGGCGATCCGCATGGCAAAACTGGCGCACACCGACAGGAAGATCAACAACGGCACCTTCATGCAGTTCGGCATCAACCACTAACCATTCCTGATCAAAATGCAAATCTTCTAACTGCAGACCCAAGAACTTTCGTGTCCAACTTGATGCTCCATCACAACCAACAAACCAACGCGATTCAATCGTTTCTCCGTTATCAAGAGTTGTGACGACTTTCTTACCGCCATCTTCTATGTGTGTCACCGTTCGACCCCACATCACGGTTGAACCTCGGGCTTCAGCTTCAGACCGCAACATGGCGTCGAGTTCAGGTTGATAATGAACGACTACCGGCGGCACTCCCTGCAGACCGACTGGTGGAATATCTGCACCAATGATTACTTCATCATTTGGGCCAACAAAGTCACCGCGTTGTAACGGCTCAGTATTGAGCTGTAGCCACTCGCCCATTCCATGGTCATAACACGCACGGAGTATCTCATCATCCATCACGATTGCTCGCGGCAGTTGATACGGAATGAGGTCGCGATCGATAACGACGTTTGAAACACCCATATCATTCAGAATCGTGGCAAGAAAACTTCCAACTGGTCCTCCGCCAAGAATGACGACATCGGCTTTGATCATTGCAGAAATTCTGAAATAAATTTTGTTCTGAAAGTTCGAACTAGATCGCGCACATCATCTTGCTCATCAGTGGGCACATCAGTAACAGCAAATAGAAACGGTTCAAGTGCCGCCCAACCCATTTCCAGAGCCATACCTATCGCCGCTAGTGCTTTTATCTGTGTATCTGGCTCGTCAAGTTGACGCATTTTTGCAACGTGTTGTAACGCTCCACGCGGAATAGAAACTCCCGCTTCCAACTCCATCGTTGCAAGTTCCATTTCATTATCAAGAACTGCTCGCACCACAGCACGTAAATACCGTGGTTCACTAGTCAACACAAGTGCATCAGGGATTGGATTCCCGTGAGATTTTTCTCGTACATCTTCCGCGTGTTGTTCAACCAATAGCAACATGGCAGCCCGCATCAGGCCTTCTTTGCTTCCAAAGTAGTGATGCACGAGTCCATGGTTGACACCAGCACGTTCCGCAACCATGCGCACACTCATCGCACGCGGGCCAACTTCGCCAAGTAAATCAGCAGCAGCTGCTATCAGCTTTGCCTCTGCCTCTGTTTGTTTTCGTGGCTGCGTTGGTTGTTCAGCAATACTCATTTTCCGGCTGTTGCGTAGTCAGTGAGCGAAGCGGGACTTTCACCAGATTTGCGTCGTGCGTTTAGCGCTTCAAAATCAACATCAATGCCAATTGGGTTGGCTGCAAAAAGAGGCCCGTTCATGAACTCATCAGCTTGTTCCATTGACAATGAATCCACTTGGGTTTCCACCTGGTTGCCATCAGGGTCCCGGTAATAGGCAGACAGTGTCATGCCGTGATTAATTGTCCAGTACGGTGAAACTCCTTTGGCTTTCATTCGCTCGTATTGTCCGAATAGGTCATCTATTGACGCATACGTAAATGCGAAATGTTCGAGGCCTTCAGATTCTGCGGACCTTGCTTCTAGGTGCGGCATATTCACAATTGCAATACGGTGATGCTCATCGTCATATGAGAGGAAGGAGATGAAATCGTTTCCATAACGGACCGAACCTTCTAAGAAATCAAGCCACCACTCAAGCATTTCTGCGTATCGCGGGCTCTTTAAAACGACATGGGCGAATTTGATAGGCGATGCCATGAAATTTTCCTACTCTCCATTGTTAGTCAAGTGACTAAACATGACTATAGTAGCCACATGACATTGCGATTTGCTTCAAAAAATGGCCGCGCCCAATTAGTGGTCGGCCCCAACAACAATCTTGTCGACCTGGCAGAAGTTAGTGGCGGGAAATTTGATGCAGACCCGATCAAGGCTTTTCCACGTTGGGCAGAGTTGCGCGCGTTTGCTGCAACAGTGACAGATGGTGGATCACCTGCAAACCCTGACGAACTGGATGCACCATCACCATGGCCGTTGCAAGTTTTTGCAATCGGATTGAACTATCGCTCGCACGCTGAAGAAAGCGGAATGGGCCTTCCCGCCGTGCCACTGACGTTTACTAAGTTCACGTCGTGCATCGCTGGCCCGAATGCTGACATTCCTATTGATGCGCCGATGGTCGACTGGGAAGTTGAACTTGTAGTTGTTATCAGTAGCGGTGGTCGCAACATTGCAAAGGCTGACGCATGGAATCACATTGCTGGAATCAGCGTCGGACAAGACATCTCAGACCGTGCATTGCAATTTGCAGCTCAACCTCCGCACTTCGACCTTGGCAAGAGCAAGAAGAATTTCGGGCCATTTGGCCCATGGCTTGTCGATGCAGCCGATGTTCCGAATCGTGATGTGATGCATATGACATGCACCCTCAATGGTGAAGAAGTTCAGAACACTCTGACAGATGACCTTGTCTTCAATGTTGGAGACATTGTGGAATACGTATCCGGAATTGTTGAATTGCTTCCAGGTGATGTGATCTTTACTGGTACACCAGGCGGAGTAGGCGTTTCCCGCAAACCACCTGTGTTCTTGAAACCTGGTGATGTTTTGGTTTCCACCATTGATGGAATTGGCACCACAACTAACCGTTGTATTTAGGCTCTCGCCGTATTATTCCGAAACGTACGGCGCAATTATTTGATTGCACCAGTTCCATAAATTTGTACGAGCCTCGGCAGTATCGCTGCGGCGGGTCGTGGGCAATTTATGAATGCTACGAACTTCACGATCAGACCAGAACGAACCACTAGCCCCTGGTATTGGCTGAACTGCTGCCAACCAGGCGATGGTGTCAGCACCTTGTTCGGGAGAGCGCAAAATTGGTTTTGTGATCCGTTGGAAGGCAGGAATTGATTCCTGAACTCCAGGAGTATCAGCCCAGCCAGGATGCATTGAATCAAAATGAACAGCACGTTCCTTAGTCGCCCACATTTCATTGAGCGTGACCTGCGCACGTTTTGCAATTGCATACTGCTTGGAACCGTTATAGATATCAACACGCATTTCTAAAGTGCGTTTCCCATCAACGTTCGGTAGTTCAGCTGAATACATGCCGCCAGACGAGACAGTGACAACGCGACCTTGATCTGCAGTCAGGTTGGGAAGCAGAACTGTCGTCAAAAGATGTGGACCGAGAACATGAGACGCAACTGTTTGTTCAATACCTTGAGGTGAGACTTCACGTATGTTGAGAAGTGCACCAGCATTATGAACAACCGCAAAGACCTGTGGGAAACGATTTGCAATTTCTCTGGCTGCATTGCCAACCGATTGCAGATCGCCCATCTCTGCGACCACACACACCGGCTCTGGCCCTGTGCAGATATTGCGTATAGATGAAATGACCTCCTCGCACTTTTCTTTGTTTCGCGCGACAAGAACTAACTGGGCTCCTGTCGGAGCAAGAATGCGTACACATTCCTTTCCAAGCCCCGATGTTGGCCCGGTAATCACCACAACCTTGCCAGTCAAGTCATAACTAGATACTTGATCCCAGTGATTAATACGGGAACGCGCAATAAAACCTATGCGAGAAAATCCTGGAACAATTGCAGTGTCCAGTAGCGAACTAAAAAAATTACTCATTATCTACATCCCTTGTAAAAGCATTACGGCAGCGAGAAAACCACACAGGGTCCACGCAATTGTGCGGGGCCAGTTTGTTTGTACGAGTTCGCGCCCCACCTGTGCATCAGGTGCCTCGACCATGCGTGCATGTCGCGGTACAGACAGAAAGATGGTGCACAAAAGTGCAACAGCTAAACACCCGCCGTTTGCCCATGTCAACCACCACGACACACCAGATGGAGTATTGACCCACAGAATTAATGTCGATACACCTTCAATAGCCATCGGTGGACCAACAACAATTCCTGTCCATCGCTGATGCTTCTCAGCGACTTGTTTTGCGCTCTCTACTGGCACCATTGCAAGCAGTGGATAATGCACCAACTGCACAAACCAAATGACACCTACCATGATGCAGACAGATACGAGATGCACTGTTAGTACAAGATCGTCCATGTCAGAGTCCGTATTCTGAAATCAATACAGGCCGTTGCAAATCGATTGACTTGTGTGCAGCTGCACCAATTACAACTGACCACAGTCCATCGACAACCGTGACTTCAGGTTGCGTATTGTCAAAAACCGCATCAACAAAGCGTTTGCACTCAATAAAACTTGCACCAAAGTGAAAGCCCATATGGGCAATATCAGGGTCTGTTGGTACATCAATTTCACGCACTGACCGTGATGAACGGTCACCAAAGAAAATCTTGCCGTTACCAGGGATAAACGCTTCAAGCTTTCCCTTATCCCCCACCACAGTGATCTCTTGTTCATGCTGCCCACCTTCGGCGAACATTGATAAGTCGAGCATGGTGCGCACACCATTGGCGTATTCAACAATTACATATGCATTGTCGAGAATGTCGCTGCGCTTTCCGTCGTACACCTCATCAAGATGATTTACATCTTGACCACCGCTCGCGATCACGCGCACAGGTCGAGAACCCACAGCCACATTCATCAGGTCGAAGAAATGGCAGCACTTCTCCACCAATGTGCCACCCGTGTTTTGCGAGAAGCGATTCCAGTTGTCAACCTTGACAAGAAATGGAAAACGATGTTCACGAATCGACATCATCTTCATGTTGCCGATGATTCCCGAACGTAGTTCATGCAATAGCCCTGCAATCGGTGCCATGTATCGGTACTCAAGCCCAACCCAGGTAATAGCCGAGCGTTGAGATTGAGCTTTCACTACAGAAATACAATCCTCCACAGTGGTGCACATTGGTTTTTCTACAAGAACTGGAATGTTGGTCTCAAAGATGTCGTCGAGCAATGACTTGTGCGTGAAGTTGGGTGCAGCGACAAGCACTGCATCAACAAGACCACTACTCAACAGGTCACGGTGGTCCGTGAACTCAGCAACTGCAAATGCTCGGTCGCCCAAGGTATGACGGGCCCACCCATGTTGTTCTTCGTGGGGGTCACTAACGGCAGTGACTGCAACATTTGTGATGCCCATGAGATTGCGCAGGTGCTCACACCCCATCATTCCAGTACCAATGACGCCGATGCGCAGTTCTGACATATAAGTAAGGCTACGCCCCTGCAGTTTGCGTTCATCGCAAAGACAACTAGTGTTTCCTCTTGTTGTTCCGGGGGGAATAACCAATAGGGGGAATTCTCATGGCAATCGTTGATCTCATTACATCCGGACTCGGATTACTTGCATCTGAAAAGGACATCACGACTACGTGGGTCGAAGGCGTAATGCGCGGCAGTGGAAATCTGGAAGATGGCGTCACAGTCACTGCGGTCTCGACGGAGCGCATCGGTGAAGGTGTCGGAATTCTCAGCATTTTGCAGCGAGTGACACCTACTTATTCAGGTGCGACAAAAGCGCCAAAGTCTCTTGTCGTGAAATACCCGACAGATGACCCTGTTCAACGTGGAACTGCAGACGCTTTGGTGTTCTATATTCGCGAACTAACTTTTTACCGTGACTGTGCACCAAGTGCGCCATTCAAAACTGCAAAGTGCTACGGCCAGGCAATTGAAACTGAAAACACCAATTTCACAATCGCAATGGAAGACATTGGTCATTACAGAGCACTCAACCAATTAGAAGGTCTCAGCATTAGTGATGCAAAAATTATGTTGGAAAAACTCGCTGACTTCCATGCGATGTGGTGGAATAGCCCGAAGCTGCCAGACATGCAAAGTATTTTCCCACCAATTCTTAACCCAACATACGAAATGGTCCTGCCAATGCTGTGGGGTCAAGGTTGGCCAAACGTTGAACAATACGTAGGACATCTTCTTCCAGAAAGTGTTCGCGGCATTGGTGATATTTGGGCTGGCAAAGTTCCTTGGATGCTCGGCAACTTAATGGCGCCATTGACATTGATGCATGGTGATTACCGCGCAGACAACATGATGTTCGATGGTAAAGAACCCGTTCTTATCGACTTCCAGATCGTCGGCACAGGTTCTGGCATGTATGACGTTGGTTACTTTATTAGTCAGTCAATTGCAACCGATGTTCGCAGAGGTCATGACCAAGAGCTTGTCAACACTTACCTTGACCGTCTTGAATTTCATGGAATTTCAATTGACCGCGCCGAAATGTGGCGTCAATATTTGGTAGCCATTTGTTTCTGCGTGACCTACGGTGTCACAACGTTCGGAGGCTTCGCTGAACAGAACGAACGCGGCCAGCAACTCTTGCAAGATATGTTGCTGCGCGCCCTACATTGCGTAGCCGACAACGATGCACTGAAAGTGATTTCGTGACCGATCACACCCATGATCATGGCCGCGGAGTTTTGTCGCAGTTAGCACCTGAGGGTCGCGAACTGAAGGCCCTGATTCCCGGTGTCTACGACGGGTTTGCCCAATTACATACCGCTGCGTTTGCAGAAGGTGTTCTTGACAAGAAAACGAAGGAACTCCTGGCACTTGCAATTGCAATTGCAGTTCGTTGTGATGGCTGCATTGCCAGCCATGCCCGTGGTGCCGCAGTAACTAAGGCCACCGAGGCCGAAGTTGCCGAAACTATTGGCGTTGCGATTGCAATGAGCGGTGGGCCTGGCACGGTTTATGGCCCTCGCGCGTTGGCGGCCTTCCGCGACTTCGCACCCAAGACTGAATAGAACTTCTCTCCAGTTGTGCTCCCCGCATCATGCGGTTCTAGATTGCTGTGATGTCGAATCTCGAAGTAACAGTTGATCCATCAGAAGTCGGGCTGGACCCAACACGTCTTGCACGTATTCGTTCCCACTTTGGCAAGTACGTCGATAGCGGCAAGTTGCCTGGATATCACATCACTGTTTCGCGTGCTGGAAAGTTGGCCTATAGCGATCTTTATGGTCACGCAGATGTGGAAAATAAAAAGCCAATCGAAAACGACACCATCTATCGTGCCTATTCAATGACCAAGCCCATCTGTGCAGTTGCTGCACTTATGTTGTGGGAAGAGGGCTTGTTTGAAATGCATGATCAAGTGAAATGGTTCATTCCATCATTCGCTGATCAAAAAGTATTCCGCTCTGGCACTCTCACTGCACCGCGTTACGAACCAATTACTGAGCCAATGGAAATGTGGCATCTGTTTTCACACACTGCCGGTATGACATACGGCTTTGTGTATTCAAACCCAGTCGACCAGATGTATCGCAACGCAGGTTTCGAATGGGGAACACCACGCGATGCATCGCTTGCAGACATTTGCGACATCCTTGCTGGCCTTCCACTGATGTTCCAGCCCGGAACTGAATGGGCATATTCAATGTCAATCGATGTTCTTGGTCGCGTTGTAGAAATTCTCTCCGGCATGACGCTTGGTGAGTTCATGAAGAAGCGCATCTTTGATCCACTCGGCATGACTGACACCGCGTTCCATTGTTCAGCAGACAAAGCAGACCGACTTGCTGCGTTGTACGTACCTAACCCTGCAGACAAGAAAATCTTGCGTAACGATGCTGGTGCTGCTGGTGCATTAAACGAACCGAAGGCGCACATGGGTGGAGGCGGACTCGTTTCCACGACAAGTGACTATTTGAAGTTTGCAGAAATGTTGCGCGGTGGTGGCGAATACAACGGCACTCGCATTTTGTCGAATCGCACTGTTGCATTTATGGCTTCGAACCATTTGCCAAACAACGCTGATCTCAGCGAGTGCGGTCGCCCACTATTTGCAGAGACTGCATTTGATGGTGTGGGCTTCGGACTTGGCGTTAGCGTCACCCTTGACCCAGTGAAAGCAAAAGTGCCAGGAAGCGCCGGAGATTATGGCTGGGGTGGTGCCGCAAGTACCAACTTCACCGTTGATCCGAAAGAAGATCTCGTGTACATGATCATGACGCAGCTGATGCCGTCAAGCACATGGCCATTGCGTCCGCAACTTAAGCAGTTGGTGCACCAGGCTTTAGTTGACTAGCGCGAGCTAATTGCTTTCTGAGAACAAGAAGCAGTGCAACACCGCAACCGATGATTGCAAGGCCTTGCAAGATATTGCCAGGCAACCAATAGACAACGGTCATAATCACGCCCACAATGATGCCGAAGGCGCCCGCCACCAAGTTTTCTGATGAACGTTCACGTGATCCAAGACTGAACAACGCCGCACCAACAGCAATAGGTATCAGACCGCCAACTCCCATGGTGAAGACATTGGTCAATGTGATTGAACCGATGACAATGAGCAAAGAACCAAACGCACGTGGCAAGAATGCGAGACCAATCCGTCTCATACCCATGGAAATCAGGCCAAGGCCTCCGGCAATCAACAGCAGACCAAGCACAAGGGTGTAATTATTCCCACTCACGCTCATGGTCTCCGTTGATGCCGTAATCGCAATGGGTACTGACGCTGTCATCAAAATTGAACCAGAGAACTGTGAACGTGATGCGCGTAACACTCCCCATGTTCCAGTTGCGATAGCAAGAATGGTCAGGGACCACTCAGACGGCATGCTCGTCATATCAAGCAAAATTCCTGATGCGACTGCCGCAGCAAGTACCGAGGCAATCTCCAGCACTTCTCCGAGTCTCTGCTTCTCGCTCTTCCCACCAGACAACTTGCGTGAGAAGTACCCGACTACTGCAGCAACTACATACAGCAGCACAGCAATTCCAGCCTGCGGAACATTGACAACTAGGCCCGCAACCATGAAACCAACACCAATTGTGATGAGTATTGCTGCAAGATATGACACCAATTCGCGCACAGTCACGGCAAGTTTTGGCGCCCCAGCGATGTCACCAGCTTGTTCCGAAGTCAGATGTCCATCAGTAACTAATTGCTGAAGAATTTCGTTCTGTGATTTGCGTTGATCCATGTATTCAGTGTTGCACTTATTGAGGATGGGTTGATACCCAATTCACCACGTCAACAATTGCAGCATCAAGAAGTGGCGCAATAAATGAGGCAAAGGTAACGGTCATATGGTTGTCGTCGCGATACACCAAGATGTTTCCCACCACAGTTGGGCAACCTGCTTCTGTGCAAAACCATTGTCGTGTCCACAAGACATGAACCTTTGCAGCATCAAAATCTTGCAACATCTGGTGCATGTCATCGCGGAATGCCGAACTAATAATTGGATTACACAGTTGCACATTTGTGTAATGGCGACTGAGGCACGTTGGAATATCTTGTCCGGGATACGGCGTATCTTCCATCAGTACAGGAGTAATGCCCTTTGCAGTTAACTGGTCAATAGTTGACTGCAATCCGACCCGCCATTCTTTTTGCCACATCGGCGCACGAGTTGATGCTGATAACAAACGATCAAAATGTGCCACAAAAACAATTTGGACTCCGTCGGTCACCATTTTCTTCAGTACGTTCTCGCGCCATGGGGCACATTCCTGATAATTCTTTCCCAGCACCTTGCTATACGTGGGTATATCTACTGGTGGGCAACCACGTTTTGTATACGTAATTAATTTCCACTGACGCTTGATTGCAATTTTTTCGAATGAGGGAAACCACTCTGCTGCATGTGAGTCGCCGTACAAACCGATGACAGTCGACGATACTGCATCTCCATAGACACAATTTTTGGGGCGTGTTGTTGAAAATCCTGCATGACAATTATTGCTATAAATCGTTGGCATGTCATTCAGGGCGCTTTGAATTTTAGGTGTGATGTTCGACGGTAGCCCCGTTGCCGTCATAGCTTGAACGATTGCATCAATTGGCGTACTCGGACCAGGCAGTTCCGGTTCAGTGGGAATAGTCGTTGTGGAAACAGAAGAATCAATAGTTGTTGATGACTCTGCAATCAATGTTGGTGCCGTAGCCGCCGTGCCACCATCAAGCGACGGTTGATTGTTTTGCGCCAGGACCGCACTACCACTGACAACGGCAATAAGAGATACTGATAACACCAACGCACGAATTCCCACAATGTTGTGGTTTCGCCGTACAGGGTTTTCTACACAGCGATATGAGAACTCTGAGAGCGCAAGGGACATCATGAGGCAAACAAGCCCCTCAAACACAGAGAGTTTTTTGTCAAGTGCTGCCGCAGCAATGATCAGCACTGGCCAATGCCATAGATACGCAGAGTACGAACGCGAACCTAACCATTGCATTGGCGATAGACGCAGTAATGCATCAGGTGACCACGATGTAGCGTTTCCTCCACGCAACAAAAACGCAGTGGCCAAGACAGGGGCAAGTGCCCACGGTCCAGGAAACGTGGTTGTTTCTGAGAACAAGGTCACCGTTGCAATAATTCCGGCAAGCCCACACCATGCGAGCGTGGCGTTCATTCGGACAACAGTGGTTGAAACTCCAATCGGTACAACTGCTACAAGTGCACCAATTGCTAATTCAAATGCCCGCGTGTGAGGTGAAAAGAAAGCCCAAGGTTGCGACGTGTTCATGAGTGTCATGCATGCAATGAATGACGCCACCGCCGCAATGCCAGATGCAATGCCAACACGAAGACGTACATTGTGCATAGTTCGAGTACCAATACCGATGCACACCAACATCACAAGCGCAGGCCACACCACGTAGAACTGTTCTTCCACAGCCAAACTCCAGTAGTGCTGTAACGGTGAAGGCGGTAATGTCGACTGCAAGTAGTCAGCACCGCGATTCGCAAACACAAAGTTTGATGAGAACAATGCAACAGCAAGAACATCATGGGACAGCGATCGCAATCGCAATGGCTCTAGCCAGATCCATGATGCAATAAGAGTTACAACTGCCACTAGTGCTGAGACCGGCAAAATTCGCCGCGCGCGCCTGGCATAGAACGCCCCTAACGAAACTTTGCCCGTATCGGTCTTTTCTGCCACTAACAAGGAGGTGATGAGGAAGCCCGACACAACAAAGAAGACATCAACTCCGACATATCCCCCACCGACACCAGGGACTCCGGCGTGATACAGCAAGACCGCGAGGACAGCAATGGCACGAAGCCCTTCTATATCTGTCCGCCGTTTCACCGTTACGAGTATTGCCGCTTAGGGACGCCGGGTGCAGGCACCGTCAAATCTGGCGAAAATGGCGACCCCTTGGCGAGTGGTCTAAGGTCGTAGAAACATTTCCAACGACACCCTTAGGAGTCACCATGGCACGTACCACCCGTCTGCTTGCATCGCTTGCAGCACTTTCATTCATTGTCGCTTCATGCGGCGGCAGCGATTCAGCATCAGACACAACTGCTGCAGCTAGCACCACAGCTCAGGAATTGACATTCACGCCAGTGGCAGAAGGCAAGTTGACTGTTTGCTCAGACGCACCATACGAACCATTCGAATTCCAGAACGAAGACAAGACCTGGACCGGATTCGACATGGACATCATGACTTCTATCGCTCAGCGCTACGGCCTCGCTCTCGAAGTAACTGTTCAACCGTTCGACGGTATTTGGTTGGCTCCAAAAGCTGGTACATGTGACGTAGTGGCATCTTCACTAACCATCACTGAAGAGCGCGCCGCAAACGCTGCGTTCTCAGAGGGCTACTTTGATTCATTCCAGTCACTTCTTGTCCGCACAGCAGACAAAGACACATTGAATACTCTTGCGTCACTGAGCGGCAAGACCGTTGCAGTACAAACTGGCACAACCGGTGAAGAGTACGCAAAGGCCAATGCACCCGATGCAAAGATTCAGTCATTCGACGATGCAGCCGCAATGTTCTTGGCTCTTGAGTCAAAGCAAGTAGATGCAGTTCTTCAGGACTTCCCCATCAATGCATTCCGTGCAACAAAAATGGGTACCTCTGTAGTGTCCATCAAGTTTGATACCGAATCCGAGAAATACGGTTTCGCAACATCACAAGAAAACACAGAGCTTGTGAAAGCAATCAATGAGAGCCTTGCTGAATTCCGCACAAACGGCGTGTACGACGGCATCTACAAGAAGTACTTCGGATAGGCCACAACAGGTCACTTTCCATTACCCATAACAACCTCTGAGAGCCATGGCCATCAGCAAGCGCAAGAAGGCGCAATACCGGCGAATAGCCGTGTATGTACTTTCTGTAATCGCCCTGTTGGCCGTGGCTCTTGTTGTTGACTGGGGCCGACTACAAAGCGCAATGTTCCAGTGGGACATCGTGGTCGAACAGTTCCCGAGCATCCTTACTAACGCCGCAAAGAACACCATCATCTTCACCATTTTTGGTTTTGCAGGTGGGCTCTCATTTGGTCTGTTATTCGCGCTCATGCGCCTCAGTACCATTCGCCCGTATCGCTGGTTTGCAGCAACATACATTGAGATCTTCCGCGGTATTCCGCTTCTCGTCACTCTTTTAATTCTTGGATTTGGTATTCCCATCGCGACTGGTTGGCATTGGCCAAACCCCTACGTTCAAGGTGCAGTTCCGTTAGCTCTTGTCGCAAGTGCATATATGGCTGAAACGATTCGTGCTGGTATCGAAGCCGTGCCGAAAGGCCAAATGGAAGCTGCTCGCTCATTAGGCATGTCGTATTCGCGTGCGATGATCACCATCATCATTCCTCAGGCATTACGCATTATCGTGCCACCGCTGACAAATGAATTTGTCCTTCTTATTAAAGACACATCACTCATTTCAGTTCTTGGCGTTACCGAAGGAACTCGCGACCTGGCTCGTTTTGGGCGTGACGGCGTGAATCACACAGCAAATGCAACACCCCTTATTGTTGCTGGTCTTGTGTATTTGGCTATGACCATCCCTCTCACTCAACTTGTGGCCTGGATGGAACGACGTGCAAAGGCAGTGAGCCGATGAGCACGGACGTAGTGGTAAACATCACCAATCTCAATAAATCATTTGGTAACAACCACGTGTTACGTGGAATTGATTTACAAGTGCAACGTGGCGAAGTGGTCTGCATTATTGGTCCATCCGGTTCGGGAAAAAGCACATTGTTGCGTTGCGTCAACATGTTAGAAACACCAACCGCGGGAACCGTCGTAGTTCTCGGCCGTGAACTGACCGATATCGATTGCGATCTTGATGAAGCACGCGCACATATCGGAATGGTTTTTCAGCAATTCAATTTGTTCCCCCACATGACTGCGCTGGAAAATGTGTGCATCGCACAACGCAAAGTTTTGAAACGAAGCGCAGACGAAGCAGCAACAATTGCTCACGGTTTATTAGCTCGTGTTGGTCTCATTGAAAAAGACGATGCCTATCCTGCACAACTATCGGGTGGTCAACAGCAGCGTGTTGCAATTGCGCGTGCGCTTGCCATGAACCCCGACGTCATCTTGTTTGATGAAGCAACAAGCGCACTCGACCCTGAATTAGTGGGCGAAGTGCTGCAAGTAATGCAATCGCTAGCCCAAGATGGGATGACCATGTTGGTTGTTACTCACGAAATGGGTTTTGCAAACGGCGTCGCTGACCGAGTTGTATTTATGGATGCCGGTGTCATCGTGGAGCAAGGTCCGCCGTCGCAGGTCATTTCAGCTCCTGTTGAAGAACGCACCCGTGCGTTCCTTTCAAGCGTCCTTAACCACTAACCACCCTGCACGTAAAGTTTCCGCAATGAGCGACCAGCGCGACCGTATTAATGCAATGTTGAATCTGGCGCAACATCCCAATACCCCACAGGCTGAAGCCGAATCTGCTCTTGCTATGGCATCAAAGCTGATGCAAAAACATGGACTCTCGCAATCTGACATCACGTCGTCTCGTCCAGAAGAAGACAGTACGGTCGTTGTCGAACGCGTTCGAGTTGGTGGGCTGTATCGGGTTCGACGTCAGAATATTTTGTACACCATCGCTCTGTTGCATTCCTGCGCTGGTTATCGCACAGAAGACGAAAACGATGAATGTGTTCTGGTTCTCTATGGCCGCGCATCCGATATTTTCGCAACTCGAACTTTGTTTGCTGCTGCTGACGCCATGGGAGCACGTCTCTTGCCTCGCGGTGACAGGTCATGGCGGGTTGCATGGTGGAAAGGTTTCCAGTTAGGTATTCAAGAATCACTCTCGGTTGCCCGCAAAGATTTCGTATCCGAAACTCCTGGTTCTGGACTTGTCCTTGCAGATCGTATGAAACGTGCTCAGCACGAATTGCGCGTCAATGGCCCACCACTTCGGGGTGGCTATACATATAGCGATACATCATCTGGTGCATACATCAACGGTAAAAGCGCTGGTAGCGGGTTCGGCGGTTCTGGCCGATCCTTTACCGCTGGTGTGCGCGGCGAATTGTCGTGAACGCACTCAACACATTTGTTCAGGTGGCAGTTGCTCGCGCCAACGAATACCAGAAATGCTCACCTGAACAAGCACTGACCTATGCGTGCGAAGACATTGTCGATAATGAACTTGGCTCACGCAATTTCACATCGCGTCACATTGATGAGTGGCTGCAATATGTGTGTACTCGAGAAGATATTGATACACCACAGGTAGTCGTTGGACGAGCAGTTCGATCATCCCTAGCTTCTGCTGATATTGAATCGAATACAATTTGTTTTCGCGGCAAAGTCACCACAGCAGCAACAGCGTTACATGAGGTTGCTCATGTCATCGTGGGGGCAGACTCTCATGGTGTTCTGTTTCGTGATGAGCTTGTTCGTCTCGCTCGCGCACATATCTCGGTGGACTATGCGGCTTTGCTGTATGGCGTATACCAAGGTGTCGGGCTAGAGATGTCGCCGTGGCCAGCCAGTGCCTCTCAACGCTAAGGGCCATCGTCTGACCGATTAGATTGCAGTCATGAGCGACGCTGACAATCTGTATTCCATTCTTTCGACAACCCGATCCATTCGACGCATCAGCGATAAACCCGTTGATGATGCAACTCTCGAACGCGTGTTGCAAGCTGCAATTTGGGCACCAAGTGGTGGCAACAGGCAACCATGGCGCATTATTGCAGTACGCGACCGCGCGCTAAAACAAAAACTTGGACAAATTTACGCGGCCGAATGGGCCACATACGTTGAAATGAACATGAAGCGTGTTGAAGGAATGCCAGAAAATATCGTGGAAGCAACACGCACCGGTCTTGCGGTCGGCACACGTCTCGCTGAATCACTTGCCGATGTTCCCGTTGTCGTCATGTTCATTCATGATCCGCGTGAGGTGTACGTCACCGACGGAAATCTCGGACGTACACCAGTTGTGGGCGGAGCATCCTTATACCCCGCGGTGCAAAACCTGTTACTTGCTGCTCGCGCTGAAGGATTAGGCGGAGTTCTCACAACTCTTATTTCGGCAAGCGAAGTGAAAGTGCGTGAACTGCTCGAAATACCAGAACCATGGGGCGTCTATGCCATGGTTCCACTTGGTCACCCAATGGGCAATCATGGTCCGTTACGTCGTGCACCGCTCAGTCAGATGGTCAAATACGACCGCTGGTCTGATTAAGACTCAGTACGCCACTCAACATTTGTTGGCCACCGGCCAACACCTCCACTGTCAGTAAGAAATCCGGTCAGGGTTCTATTCGCATGTTCCATGCGCCACGTCAACATGGCGCGCGCGTTCTCAGAGATCACTTCTGCATCGGTGGTCAACGTGCGCCACGTATTGTCAGCTTCTAAGTCGAAACACAAGAAGTCTCCGTCGCCGAATTGAACATATGCATGAGTATCACTGCGTCGCACTGCAAGATTCAGTTGTTCAAGACGTCGACGCCATGGCCACACGTATCTATCGGCGGGAATAAGCGCGAATCGCCAGTCGTATTCCCAATGAGCAGCATCGCGCCACCACGGTGGCTCCGTACCATTCACAAAATGTGTCAACGGTAATCCATCACATTGGGCCGGAATCGGAATCTCCATGACTTCGCACAGCGTGGGCATAATGTCAATGTTTTCTGTGAATTTGTCAACCACAGTTCCGTGAACGCTTGCATGACGTGGGTCAGCAACAATTCCGATGATGTGTTGACTTGTTTCCCAATAGCCAACTTTTTCGCGCAACCCATGATCACCCAACATCTCTGCGTGATCGGCAGTGACAACAATGACCGTGTTATCCCATTCGCCTGATTCCACTAATGAATCGAATAGCCGCCCAAGTTGGTAATCAACTTCGCTAATCATTCCGAAATATTGGGCACGCATATGAGCCATCTCGTCAGGATCTGTCGGGGCTTTAGTTCCATCAAGCATCAACATCACTTCATGGAAGGGATGCACATTCTCTGCGCGCTGAATCGGTTCGCCAACGGAAGATGGGTCATACATCGTGGAATATTCGCCAGCTGCCGAATACGGAGGATGTGGACGCAGATAACTCGCGTGTGCAAACCAACCAGTGTCTTGAGAACTAATCCATTCAACAAGCCGATTCGTCAGGAAGTTACTGACGCTGACGTCAACTGGTCGTTCATGTTCGGTTGATAACAATTGCAAAATTCCTGGTGAAGTGTCGTATCCCTTTTCGGTGAGAAGTTCTCGCCATGGAGTCATGCGTCGCGTCAAGTCGAGCGCACACTCGAAACCGGGCAACACTCCTTCATATGTTTGAAGGCGAGGGTCGTCGGCACCTGTCGTAACTCGAGGGTCAATTGACTGGTCAGTGTATCCGAACAGAGTTGGCGTGTACCCGGCGCGTCGTGCCGCGAGCGCAATATTGTCGAACCCATCATCAAGAGGTGTTCCGTTAGCAACAACGCGATGGTTCATTTGGTACATACCGGTGTACAGCGACGCGCGACCGGGCGAACACGGCGACGCTTGGCTGTAGTGCCGCGACAACCGAACGCCACGTTCACACAGGCGATCAAGGTTGGGTGTCTTGACGACAGGGTGACCAGCAATAGACAAACAATCACCGCGAAATTGATCAAGGGTGATCAGAAGAACATTCATTGCCATAGCGACTTACTGAGCACCTGGACGAATGCCAGTTGAGAGAAACGTACGAATTTCACGAATTGCAGTGGGATCTTGGGCTACAAACATGTGTCCACCTTCATACAACGACATTGTCGCGTCAGAAATGCGCTCAATGATGGCTTCTGAGTTAACGGGCGGTGCAATTCCGTCAAATTTTCCTGCTGCAACAAATGTTGGACAAGTAATCACGTGCAAACGATTCACAACATCGTGTGCGGCTCGAGCAGCAAGCTGCAGACGTTCACCACGAATCACATCGGCGGCTTTCGTTTTGGCAGCTTGTTCAGCACGCATATTCATCATCTGTGCATCAGCAGGGTGAGATGCCAACCATTCAGGAGTAAAGCGAGTGTCACTTAAGGTCAGCATTTTTGAAGCACGCTCATCTGCTGACAGTGCACCTAGTTCATGCAACGGATACGAGGATCCGGCACTACCGCCAGCTGAGGTGCACAACAGAGCCAAACGTTCAACACGCGTCGGAAATGTCACTGCAAACTCTTGCGCAACCATTCCACCAAAACTGATACCGACAACTGCGCATGTCTTCCACCCCACATGATCAAGAAGTGCTTCAGCGTCTGCTGCATATTGCGCCATGGTGTACGGGCCCTCAGGAATGGAAGTGAGACCTAGACCACGTTGGTCGTGTGCAAGCACTTCGCACTCTTTCGAAAGCGAGCGAATGAGAAGTTCGGTGGACTGCAATGTTGCGCCAGACCCGTTGAAAAACAACACTCGGGGACCAGCACCAGTGATCTGATAATTGATTGAGATGTCGTGTGAAGCATACATTGGCATGTGGCAAGTCTCGCATTCGTGGGGGTATCCACCATTCTCGGGCCATTTCACACCAACATGAACATTCGTGCATACGTTTGTAGATGGGGTGAGACGATCACTCGCCGAACACCCCGAATCTCTGACATGGCGTCGCGTCACCATGCCTGGTCTCGATGTCGCATGGGTAGGCATGAATGTTCCCATCATTGATACGGGTGGTCGTCCGTGGGTATGGGAAGTGGTGACACCTACTCAATACAACGCTTCAGCTCGTATGCAAGACGACCTGATGGTGCTGCCCGTCGCTCATGACACCGTGGTTGCCGAGGTAAATCATCGCGATCCCTCCGGGCCAATTATGCGGATGCAGGTCCCCGTCACTAATGCCCCCGACGCCATCAGCCTTCCCGACGAGCCGGCAGGACCATGGTCTGTCCATCTGGAAACGGGCTGGACTATTCAGGCACTTGGCTCGGCCGCCCAATGCTGGATTGACCGCGAATCGCCCGGGACAGCCCGCCTCGAGACCCCTGAACCGCCGCTTCCCGCCCATCAGCGCTACCAGTTGCACCCTGCTATTGACTTCGAGTCTTCTGCCTTTGACCGTTTGCTTACACTCGATCCTGATGACGCAGCCACAGTTACTTCCCTTTTGTCGCTCGTTCACGATGCGCTCACGCCGTACCGCTAGTTCTCCTTGTAGCAATTCGAGCCGTCGATGATTACGACGTACGCCCTGTCACTTGCCACGCGCGACTGCGGTAATTCACAACGCATGGCTCTCATTGATGTGGTTGATGATTGGCTCGTCGCGAACTACCCCATCGATTCATATGGCCCTGGCACAACAGTGCGGACGCGTCACTCATCTGATGACCCAGTCTTTCGTCTCACTATTACCGAAAGTGCTCCTGGCAGTACGCACGTTGAAACTCTGACTATCAGTGTTGTGCTGTTGGAAACTGTGTTGACGTTCGACGTGCGTATTGTGTCAACTCCCAGCACAGCAAAAGTTGTGCCGTACACCCCGCCACTGTTGCCACCACGTGTTGTGCAATTAGTCCGAACAGCCCTGCGCGCGGTGCCGTCAGAAGATGCAAACAGATACATCACCGATGCAGCCACCTTGGTCGACACTGAATTAGGCGGACAAGAAGTTGCAGCATTTATTCTTGCACCAGGTCGTCGACTTCCCGCGATTGTTGAAATCATCGACTATGAACGACGCACTCAACCTCTCGTTGCAATTGGTGCAGGCCCACTTGTCGGATTAGCTCATGTTTTTCAAATAACAAGTGCTGCCGCACTCAAGGGTTTCACAGAACTAGCCGGCTACTCGCTCATCGGACCTGGTTGCATCATTGTTCAGTGGGCGGGAAATTCTGAACCAGATATAACACGACGTCGCGAATTGCCCGCAGCATACGAAATGCGTGAACAACACCGAATCATTCGATTAGTCATAGATACCGCAGCTCGTTCTGTCGCGGCGCCACGCATGCCTCCTCCACCGCGGCGAGACTTCGACATTATTGATCTTCCAGTTCGTGAACAACCAGACGAAGAAACAGAAAGCGAAGAGCAAGCCCTACACATTGAACAGCTTGAAGCATCGGTCGATGAACTTGAAGCTGCACTTGCTGATGCTGACCGATTGTTATCGGAACAACGCACACAGTTAGAACGTAAAGGTGGCCAACTCGATGAACTAATTCTTCGCAATGTTTCACTTGAAACGCAAGCGGGACATACAGCTCAGGTTCGTGCCGTGCCGTCAATGACCGAGGCGTTGCGTCTTGCGCGTTTGCATTGCCCATTTCTTGTGTTTCACGACAGGGCAATTGAATCGGGTGAAGGTCTTGAAGGGCCAGAGCCGGTCAGTGTGTTACAAGACTTGGTCCGCCTGAATGAGGTAGCGCGCGCATGGATGTCAGGTGAAATCACCGGTACCAGTATCAAATTGGCATGCCGGCAAATGGGACTCGACTTCGTGCCAGCCATTTCAGTAACAGCCCGCCAGAAATACGAAGAGGATTACCTCATCGACTGGCGGGGCCACACCGTTCGCGCAGAAGCGCATCTTCGCCGAGGACGCAAAACTCATTTAGTTCGCATCCACCTATATTTCGATGATGAAACTCAGCAGGTTGTCGTTGCCTATATCGGTAGACATTTGCGAGATAAGGGCAGTGCTTCCTAGGTAATGCGCATAGCCTCTATTCGCATGACACGCCGCTTATTTCTCCGTGTTATTGGCGCACTTGTTGCCGTGTTCCTCCTAGTTGCCGCCATATCGGCCACACAATACGTTCGTGCTCATCCTCGCGATCCACTGCAACAAAACCTTGCATCATGGGCGCGCGAACACAACATGGGGCCAGTTGTCGACAAACTCGAAGCGTGGCTGCACAATGATCCGCCAGCAGTTGCACCAGCAGACTCACTTGCTCTTGCGATAACACCGATCACTGACCCAACAGTCCAAACTTCGACAACGTTGACAGCGTTGCCAAGTGACTCGTCAACTTCCACCACCGTTCCTGACATCATCACACCACTACAAATTCGACCAACTGTGGCAACTGCGTCATGTCCAGTTGATAACACCGTCGCCACCGTAGTTACGTCAACTACTACAACATCGTCGACTACGACCACTGTTCCTGTTCTTGGCACATCAACGACAACGACATCGACAACCATCCCTGCAAAACCTGCAGATCTACAGTCGCAACTTCTTCCAGCGTTGGCGGGAGAAGGAACATGGCAAGCCATCATGCGTGTGCGTACAAAACCAATTGTGTATGCCACATCGATTCGACCTCTGTGGTGTTTCGGTTCTGTCGTAGCGACAATGGCCACCTTTGATCCAACCCGAGTTCACACCTCAATGTTCAACGGCACTGAGATGCCCGGAGGTACAGGTTGGAAGAACGGTTCAAAGATTCGCGGCACTGCATTGCGATCATTAATTGCTAGCTTCAATGGCGGATTCAGATTTGAGCATCAACCAGGTGGCTATATCACCGAGGGTAAGACCGTGCGTAAGATGCGCAAAGGGTACGCCACGCTTGCAATTTCTCAGGAAGGCACAAGCACAGTTGGCGTCTGGGGAGACACAATCACCGATGAAGGTTCTTGGGCGTCATTGCGACAAAACTTGCCGCCACTCGTGCACAACGGAAAATCGGTGTATGCCAACTACCCCAAAGTTGATTGGGGTAATGATTTTGGTAACAAGGTCTACAACTTTCGATCAGCCATTTGCCTCCGTACAGATGGCCTCATGATGTTTGTCGCTGTCGGCAAAGTAAACATCGGCATGTTGGCAGACACGCTTCTTGTGCTCGGATGTAAAACCGGAATGGAACTAGATATCAATGGTCAGTGGCCATATTTTGCGGTGTATAGCGATTTCGGTAAGGCAACCCGATGGGGTGAAATCATTGACAATCGAATGGGTGACCCGAATCGTCACCTCAATGGTTCTACGAAGGATTTTTTTGCTCTCTTCGACCCTCAGACACTGCCAACAGGCGCTGTCAAGTAGCCGTTCGGTAATTGAATACAGTGTGAAGTAACCACGAAGGACAACTCACATGATTGACGATGACAAATCCGAACTAGAAATTGATAAAGGTGCTGGCCTTGGCACTGTTGCGGCCATCGTTGGCTCTCTCATCATCATTTCACTTATCGCGGCAAATACCACGCGCATCAATATCAACTTTGTGGTGTACAAAGCTCACAACGTTCCCTTGTGGTGGTACACCGTCATCATTATTGCTCTCACAATTCTCACTGACCGTGTCGTGCGATTCGTTATGCGTCGCCGCCGGATACGCAAAAATAATAAAGAGCGTTAACCGACTAGGTGGTACGAGCCAAGCAGTCGCGGTTCTCCACCATCGTCTGTTGCAACCACACCATCATCTACCAATTTGCGTAGATGAGACCACACACTGCGACGTGCTGGCCTGTGCAGTTTTTTGTCAATCGCCGCGTACAACACTTTGACAATTCCTGGAATGGTGTTATTACCATTTGCAATTTGCACGACTATCTGACGTTCCCGTTCTAAACGGTGTTCGTGATACGCAATCAGAAACGGTTGTGGGTCTTTCACTGGTCCACCATGCGTTGGCCACAAAATTCGGTCATCACGCGCAATGACCTTACGCATCGAATCCATGTATTGGCGCATGTCACCATCAGGTGGAGACACGATTGTGGTTGACCAACCCATCACGTGGTCACCTGTAAACAAGGCACCTTCTGTATCCATAGATACACACAAGTGATTTGACGTGTGACCAGGAGTAGCAACTGCGGTGAGAGCAAACTCTTTAGTGGCCAAAAACTTTTGGCCATCAATCACTGCGGCATCAGGAGAAAAAGCCAGGTCAGTTGTTTCCTTCTCTTCATCAGATGTAACAGCATCTGCCGGATCATTTTCCGATGCGTCATGATCATCTTCTTCAACGAAGCCTTCGTACACACGATGTGGTCCTATCGCATATCGAGTAGCGCCAGTTTCGCCGTGAAGCCATTCGGTCAATGGAGAATGATCTGAATGACAATGTGTCACCACAATTCCTACAACGTTTCTGCCATCAAGTGCCGCACGTAACGCATCACGATGACTATCAAGTTTCGGACCCGGGTCAATCACAACGACATCGTTCGTGCCCAATATGTAGGTACCTGTTCCGTGATAACTGAACTTCGATGGATTCTTCGCAATCACTCGCTGAATCAGCGGCGACACCTGAGTGATCTCTGCGTATGGTGCATCATCTATGCGTGGGACAAACGGAATAGCCATGTTCAGTCAAACCCAATTGCTCGTACTGAACCAACTGGTTTCCCATGTCCACGCACAATTTCCACAATGCTGTTGTCAACACGCGTGATATCAACTCCAAGTTTTTGAAGAGCCGCAAGAAGAACCGTTGGCGTTCCCCGCCCATACCCATCAGAAATTTTCAGGGCAACAGCACGACCATCGGGCAATGCAGCTGCATACACAGCATCAGCCCCGTCTTTTGCGAACAAACCATTAATGCCCGACACAATAGTCGTCACATCACGACCTTTGCCGCCCACCATGTACGGGAATTGCGACATTGCTGTATAGATCTGTGTTCCTGAATCACCGGCATCACCAGTGGCCATTGCGCGCATTGCGCGAGCAAGCCCGACTAGTTCAACAACATGGGCCGGCGCACCACAACCATCTATTCCAATTGCAAAAGCTTCTTGACCAGTTACTTCTGCAACGGTGCGCGTAATTGCTTGCTGCAATGGATGGTCTTGTTCTAGGTAATTCTCTAATGACCACGCGTTAATGACACATGTGGCCACCATGCCGGAATGCTTTCCGCTGCATCCCATCTGCAATGCAGATTTTGGAAGTCCCTCGCGAATCGCATCATGAGCAGAACTTGTATGCATTGGGTAATCGTGTGTATTACCTAATGCGCTTTCATCAAGTCCGAACTCGGCCAAGATTGCAAGCGCAGTTTGTTGATGAATTGCTTCGCCGTTATGGCTAGAGCACACCAAGGCCAACTTTTCTGCCGGAAGTGACAACCCAGAGCGCACCATGGCCAAGGCCTGCATTGGTTTCGTAGATGAACGCGGGAAGATTTGAGCATGAGGGTCACCAAGTGAAAACTCAATGTCACCATTTCTGCCTAAACACACCACTGCACCGAAATGTGCACTCTCGTCAACTCCACTACGGGAAACAACTGCGACTGGCACAAATTGTGAAGGCGAAATGCCTGTCACGCTGATGGTTTCTTTCGAGAACCACGTTTAGCACGAGGAGGTTTTGAAGTTTGCAAGAATGTCAACGGATCATCTATCACTTCATGACGTGTGCCCCATGACGAGGCCAGCGCCTGACCCATTGCAACAGCAGGTAAGGCAAGAATGGCACCAACTGGCCCGAGAACAGCGCCGCCAACAAGTGCGCCGCCAAATGCCAGCGCAGGGTGTAATTCCAATGTTCGTGCAGTCACCTTTGGTGCAAACAGGTAATTCTCCACTTGTTGATACACCGCGATGAATCCGATGACGACCAAGGCTTTAATTGGTGAATCCACAAATGTCAACACCAATGGCAACACACCGGCAATGTATGTACCGATGACGGGCAAGAACTGCGAAACGAACCCGACCCACAGCGCCATTGCAATTGGTGCAGGAATTCCAATGGCTTGAAATGCGATCCAGTGAAAGAAAGCTGAAATCACTGCAAGCAACGCGCGCGAGTACAGATACCCACCAGTTTTCGTAATTGCTAACTCCCATGCATTCAACACTTGTCGTTGACGGTCGGGCCGCAAACGGGAGCAAATTGAACGGCGCAATCGTGGTCCATCCGCAACTAAGTAATACGAGAACAGCATCACAGTAAACATCTGAAAGAGCACGCCAAGAGCTTGGACTGAAAGGTTAAACACTTTGTCTTGTTGTGAATTAATAAAA
>JAPKZY010000013.1 GCA_026393535.1 Actinomycetota bacterium
CACACGACAAGAATTAGCATCTGCCTACATTGGTGAAAAAGTCATGTCATGGATAGGACAACGCAAGGTTCATCCGAGCATTGGCAAACTCTGGCGCACGAAGCAGGCTCGGTATGTTGCTGCAGTTGGTGCACGCATGGCAATGAGTGGAGCTGCGGCACATGAAATGGGTGACAAAGATGGCGAATTTTGGATGTACCACATTTTGAATGCACCACGCATGTCGCTTGGTGGTGGAACTGATGAAATTCAGAAAAACACGATTGGTGAACGAGCGTTAGGTCTTCCGCGCGAACCGTCGTAGTTTTTATCGTCCGTCGAAGTTTGGTGTGCGCTTTTCAACAAACGCAGCAGCAGCTTCGCGGTGATCAGCAGTGGACATAGTGCGTGACATTGCCACGGCTTCCGCATCGAGTGCCGCTTCTATTGTGACAACGCCAGAGCGGTTGATGTTTTCCTTCATGTAACGCAGTGCAATTGGTGCACGCTGCGCAAGGCTTTGGCAATATGCCATCGCGTCATCAGTAAATGTTGCATCAGGGAACACTTCGCTGACCATGCCCAATGCGAGAGCATCACGTGCAGTGAGACGCGGCGATGTGAACATCAGTTCTTTTGCTTTTGCTTCACCAACAACGCGTGGCAAGAACCACGACATGCCGAAGTCACCACTTGCCCCAACATTTGCGAATGCAGTAACAAATAGTGCGCGTTCTGCAGCAACACGTAGATCAGCTGACAATGCAATAGACAAACCTGCGCCGGCTGCTGCACCAGGAATTGCCGCAACTACTGGCTGAGGCAATTTGCGCATCGCGCAACTGACAGCGGCTTGAATGAATCGCAGGCGTGCAATGCCGTCTTCAAGTGACGCTTTTTGCCCGCCACCAGAATTGTTTGCATGCATGCCCTTCACATCGCCTCCGGCACAGAACGCGACGCCCTCGCCTGTGAGCATGAGAACACGAATATCGGAATTCGCAGCGATGAGTGGCAGGGCTTTACCGAATCCGGCATACATCTCATCTGACAATGCATTGCGAGCTTCTGGCCGGTTGAACGACAGCACAGCAACATGGCCATCAATGCGCCCGAGTAGATGATCTGTACCAGTTTCTAATGTGCTCATATTGTTCTCCTATACGGCTCTGTGGGTTTCAGCCTGCCACGGGCACGCATGTCAATCCTCATCGGGGCTCTGCCTATTATGTGTGCATGACCACAGTAGAAAATGCTCGCGGGAACCCGTTTCTTGAAGGGAACCTGGCACCTGTTACCGAAGAAGTAACCGCCTTTGATTTGGAAGTCACCGGGACACTTCCACCGGAATTAGATGGTCGGTACTTGCGCAATGGACCGAACCCTTTGGGTTACGTGAACGCCGAAAAATACCATTGGTTTACAGGGCACGGAATGGTGCATGGTATTCGTCTACGCGACGGCAAAGCCGAGTGGTATCGCAATCGTTGGGTTCGCAATAACGATGTTGCTGAGTTACTAGGCGAGGCACACCCACCGTCTGATTGGCCAGCAGATCATGGTCAGTTTGCAGCAAACACAAATGTCATCGGACATGCCGGTAAGACATTTGCAATTGTCGAAGCTGGTTCACCGCCAATCGAAATGTCATACGAACTCGACACAGTGCGAGTATCAAATCTTGAAGGCACGTTGCCTCACGCATATTCCGCGCACCCAAAGCGCGACCCACTAACTGGCGAACTTCACGTGATGACGTATTACTGGGGTTGGGGAAATCAAGTGCAGTACTTGGTTGTGGGCACTGATGGTCGCGTGCGTCGTCATGTTGATATTCCGACAACTGGTGGACCCATGATTCACGATATTGCGTTTACGCAGAAATACATCTTGGTATTTGACTTGCCGACAATCTTCAATCTTGAAGCCGCGATGTCTGGTGCTGGCCTTCCATACCTGTGGGATCACGAATACGACGCACGCATTGGTCTATTGCCTCGTGAAGGAAATGCTGACGATGTGAAGTGGTTCAGTATTGACCCGTGTTATTTCTTTCATCCTATGAATGCATATGACGATGGTGAATCGGTGGTGCTTGTCGCTGCACGACATCAAAAAATGTTTGATCGCGAACGTCGCGGCCCAAGTGAAGGACCTCCGACTCTCGATAGATGGCGAATCAACACCGTTACGGGCAAGGTGAAACAAGAACGCATCGATGATCGCCCTCAAGAGTTCCCGCGCATTAATGAATCACTCATTGGTTTACCAAACAAGTACGGATACACAGCAGGCGTTGGCAAACACTTTGCCCAAGACACGTTGATCAAAGTTGACCTTGAGTCGCGACGTACGGAAGCCAGAACAGACACTGCCCGTTATGGATACGGCGAACCAGTGTTCATTCCACGTGATGGTGCAACTGCAGAAGACGATGGTTGGGTGATGGCGTTACGCCTTGATTCAGAGACCCAGACTTCAGATCTTGCGCTATTCGATGCAACAGCAATTACTGCTGACCCTGTAGCGGTTGTGCACTTACCTGCGCGTGTACCGAATGGGTTTCATGGCAACTGGATTCCTGGGGCGCAATAAACGCCAAGGAATATAGGCGGGTCAAAGTGACCTAGGGTGCCTTATGACTACTCATTCTAAATCTAAGTCTTATTCGCGCAGATCTGCTGGGGTGCTGCTTCTTGTTGGAGTTTTAGCTGGTGTCACTGTTGGTGGTGGTGTTGGCGTTATTGCCGCGTCGTCAACGAAGTCTGTGACTGTGTGTGCCGATACAAAAACGAATGTGTTGCGTTATGCCAAGAATGGAAAGTGCCTAAAGACGGAAACGAAAGTGGTGTTGAATCAAACTGGTGCTGACGGAATAACGGGTGCTGCTGGTGCGAAGGGTGACACTGGTGCTGCTGGTACGGCTGGAGCAAAAGGTGACACTGGTACGGCTGGAGCAAAAGGCGACACGGGTGCTGCGGGTGCGAAAGGCGACGCCGGTGTGAATGCAACTTTGGCTATTACGCAACAATCGGTGTGTGATGGCAGTGATGCCGACACGACTGCTAATGAGGTGTGCAAGATTGGTATGACTGGTCCTGGTGGTGGGTTGATTTTCTTTGTTGATTACAACAATGAATACGCAACCTATGACTATTTAGAAGCAGCCCCGACTGATGGCGTGTTTGCTTCAAGTGCAGCTACTGGGGTGTGGGCAACGACTACAGCAAAATGTGGTGCTACGGCGCCACAAGCAACAGATTGTCAAACCGCCACCATCTACACAGAAGCAGGTGTCGCTCTTGCAACAATCAGGGGTCTGCATCGTGGGTTGTTTGGTGGCAAGGCTGCAACTGGGGTAATTGTTGCTCGCCACGACGCAGGAAGCGTTGCTAAGAATTTGTATGCAGCTGGTGTTGCTGACGATTACACCACTGCGACCGCATCTGATTGGTGGTTGCCTTCGAAAGATGAACTAGAAAAGATGCAAGAGAACCTCAACAATAAGGGTGTTGGTGGTTTTGCTTCTGGCGGCTATTGGAGTTCGTCTGAGGACGACGCTTACACCGCGTGGTTCCAGGACTTCGGCTTCGGGCTCCAGTACTCCAACCGTAAGGCGCTCACGTACTACGTGCGTCCAGTGCGGGCTTTTTAACTATTTATCTATTCATCTATTTGTGTTCGGGTCGCCATCGGCGGCGAGAACACAAGAAAATTATTTTTGAGTGATGACCCGTATTTCGCACCAAAGCGCAATAAACGCTTATGAATAGCGTGGTGATGAGCCTTTGAGAAGGCGAGTCATCATGGTGAGTTCTGCAACCACGGGGCCTTCAGGGTCAATTGATGGTCGGGCCTGCGTGCGGTACCACAGCACTTCAGTTTTTGGTGTTTCGCTGACATCAATAACTTCACCACTGATCACGTATTCATGTTCAAGCATTAACGGGCCTGCGAGATTACGAATCTCAATTGCGCCGTAGAGACCAACGAAGTCTCCACATGATGCAGCAATAGAGTCGGTGACTCCGGCAACCATCAATTGACATGTGGTGAGTGGGGAACTGATTCCGCCGCCCCATGGTGACAATGTGCCATACCAATTCATTGGTGCAGTCATAGTGTTCGCGTTCATTCGTGCATGTTGATTAGTAGCCCATGGTGAACGCACCTGAATATCTAAAGCCTGACCAATTCGCACGTCACGCAACATGCGTAATTGCGATGGGTCAACACTGCGTCGGTCACGCGCGTACAGAGCCGACGATCCTGTAGTGCCTAACCCTGCATTGCCTTCGGCAACAACCGCACCTTCGGGAGTATTGATTCCTGCTGTGCGTAAGTCACCTTCGCCATCGAGCCACGCTTCAACGGGCTCGCGGTCTGCAGTTGCTTGTTGGAAGTACATGCTGAGCCAACCATTTTCGAACCACTGCTGGCCGAAACCGTCGACAAGTATCTGTCCGAACTGTTCGAGGTGAATATCACCAGCAACTGTTCCTGCGCGAAACCCAAGGTCTGTTGCAGTTGCGTCATCATGAATGCTTCCTTTGGAATCAATCGACAAGTTACGTGGGCTGCGATTGCCAGTAGTGATGTGAGTCATGGTTAGTTCCTTGGAATGTCTCTGAATGGAGTGTTCGGATCAAGCGACATGTCTTTTGGCAGTCCCAACGCGCGTTCGCCAATGATGTTGTGTTGCACTTCGTCGCTTCCACCTGCAATGGATGCTGATGGCATAGAGAGAAAGAAATGCTGCACGGTGCCTTCGGCAGGAAGGTCTTGGCCCACCAACATTCCTTCAGCACCTAACAGTTCAACTCCGAGGTCTCGAGATATCTTCAGCCCATTGGTCCAATGCAGTTTCATTGTGGATGCAACTGCACCAGTTTCTTTCCCGGACTTCGCAGCTGCTGACATGCGAAGGCGGGTGTAGCCGGCAATCTGTTCGTTCATGTACAACGACATCATGCGGTCGCGTTGCGACGGAGTCAAGGTACGTGACTTCGCTACCTCTAGAAGTGTGCTGAACACACCACCGTACTCATCAGGGTGTGAACGTGCTTTCTTCGACTTGGCAACCAAGTCGCCAACAGAACGATCAAGCAAACCTGCTTGCGTACCAGCGGATACACGTATGCCGCTACCGGCACCTTCAGAAAGGCCGCTTCGTTCGAAGCCAAGAGTTGCTGTGGTGATGGCCCAACCATTGTTCACGCCAGACACTCTGTCTGCATCGCTGACTCGAGCATCAGTAAAAAACACTTCATTGAAATGTGCCATTCCGTTCATTTGCTTGATCGGGCGAATTTCAACACCGGGCTGTTCCAAATCAATGATGAAGTAGGTGAGGCCTTTGTGTTTCGGTTGGTCGATGTCGGTGCGTGCTACCAACATGCCTCGTGTGGAATCCAGTGCGCCCGATGTCCACACTTTTTGCCCGTTGATAACCCACTCATCACCATCGCGCTCTGCACGACATGATGCACTGGCGAGGTCAGAGCCTGCACCTGGTTCGCTGAACAATTGGCACCAGCCTTCAACGCCAGTTGCCAAAGCAGGCATCCAGCGTTGTTGTTGTACAGGAGTTCCGTATGTCATGGTGACAGGAGCACCCATGAGAACACCAAGACCTGTTGGTGCACCAATGACATCTGCATCAGAAAATGCTTTCAGAATTGCTGACTGATCGCTTTGACTTGCATTGCGACCAAACCATTCTGTTGGCCATCGTGGAAAAGATAAGCATGCATCGTTCATACGTGCCCACCAGTCACGAAGAGTGATCTCTTCATCCCAGTTAGCTGTGATCCAGTCTCTAGTTTCTTGGTACATCAGCTGAGGGGAACGCCGAGGTGGCGAAGCGCTAGCGAGGAATACACGGCAATTCCGCGACGCATCTGTGTCTCTTCATATATCGCGCGGTTGCTGTGGTTAGGAGCAGCCTTCATAATGTCCATACCCTCTGGCATGAGCCCAAGAAACATCATGGCGCCAGGAACACGGTTCAACACGTAACTGAAATCTTCAGCACCCATGACCGGGTGATCCATGATGCGCACATTGCGGTCTCCCGACACTGCAGTTGCAACATCAGCAGCGAAGGAGGCCTTGTCTTCGTTGTTTATGGTGACGTCGTAGCCGATGTGTAAGTCGACTTCGACTTCTAGGCCGTGTGCCGCAGCAATTCCTTCAGCAACACGACGTAAACCATCGTGAAGTAGCGAACGTGTGCGTTCGCTGACGGCGCGAATAGTGCCATTAATCATTGCGGTCTCGGGAATCACGTTGCTAGTGGTGCCAGTATGAATTTGTGTCACAGTGATAACACCCGGGTCGAACGCATCCACGCGACGAGTGACCAATGTTTGCAATGCTTGTACGATTTCGCATGCAACCGGAATTGGGTCGAGAGTGAAGTGAGGAGCGCTTGCGTGTCCACCGCGACCTTTCACGGTGATTGTCATTGAATCACTTGACGCCATGATGGTGCCGCCCTTGAGTCCGACAAAGCCACCAGGGATGTTCGAAGATGCGTGAATGGCATAGGCACCAGTGATAGGTGATTCAGTTCCAACATCCAGCAAGCCTTCGTTCAACATTTCACTTGCGCCGTTGAAGCCTTCTTCTCCAGGTTGAAACATAAACAGAACACGGCCTGTGATGTCGGACTTGCGAGCAGATAACAATTTCGCTGCGCCCACCAACATCGCTGTGTGGGTGTCGTGACCGCAGGCGTGCATTGCATTCTCAACATTCGACTTGAATTCAAGCGACGTGTCTTCCGGCATTGGCAATGCATCCATGTCGCCACGAATCAATACCGTGTCTCCGGGCTTGTCACCGGTGAGCATTGCTGCAATTCCGCTTGTTGTTTCATGCAGAGTGATGTCAAGTGGCAGGCCCTGCAATGCGGCGAGAACTGCGTCGCGAGTGCGAGGTAGATGGTTACCTAGCTCTGGCCACTTGTGAAGCTCGCGGCGAAGCGCAACAGTCTCATCAAATATGTCGTTGGCTTGTTCGAGGATGCCAGCAGGGTTTCCGTGTTGGTCACGAGCATCGTCGGTCGTCAGAGTGTTTTTGGCCATGTCATATGGTAGGCACAGAACAATGAACTCGTCAGCGGCGGCGCACCCCGATAACTCTCCTGATGAAATGGTCGAAGAGATTGATTTGGCTGGCAACGTGCTGCAATTGGTCACGCGGCGCAAGATGCGAGGTGAACAGTTGTGTCACCGCTCTGTGTTCATTGCAGTCATGTCAGAGAAGGGTGACCTATTGGTGCATAAACGCGCAGAGACAAAAGACATCTGGCCAGGTTGGTGGGATATAGCTGTCGGCGGGGTTGTTGCTCCGGGGGAGACATGGGCTGATGCTGCTGTTCGTGAATTGCGCGAGGAACTGGGAATCGAGAGCGTGGGGCTTGAATTGCTCGGCATTGGCGCCTATCGCGACCCTGACGTCCAGCTGGTGGCCGCCACGTTTCTATGCCGTACAGAGGGGCCATTCGCCTTCGCTGATGGGGAAATAACTGAAGCTCATTGGGTCAGCCAGGCTGAGATTCCCGTGTGGCTGCAGGGAAAACAGTTCCTCCCAGACACCGTGGCCCTGGTGCTGCCTCGCCTCCCCGAGTGAGGCATATTTCCCAGCCTTAGGCTTTTACCGACAGTTCTACAAGGCAAGGAGTCCCGATCATGTCAGAAAAAATCATGGTCGAGTTCACCATCGAACCCTTTACAGATGGGACGCCAGGTCACCACGTCACGCGGGCAATTGCCGCTGTTGAATCTTTGGGTGTTGAAGTTCATATCGGACCATTTGGTTCATCGTTTGTCGCTGAGACCGAAGTAGCTACCGAAGCAATTGCTGTGTTGTCGCGTATGGCCTATGACAATGGCGCAACTCATATCACGATTGATACCGAAAAGGTCGGGTAACTCATCATGGGTTATGTCAATCATCCGTTGCTTGCAGCAGTGAAGCCAATTCTTGATGCTGTTGGCGCACAACTCATTTCAGTTGACGATGCGCGCATTAGTGATGTCGCATTGGAATGGGACGGCGAAATTATTGCTGCAGTTCGTCTGCCTGCAATTTATGGAGCACTTGAGCGACTCATTGCCCAAGTCGAACGCGAGCTCGGCGCTGGACTACAAGACCTGTCACGCAGTGACAAACAAGTCGCTGTTCGCATGCTTGATCAACGTGGAGCATTCACGCTTCGTCGCGCTGTTGAAGATGTGGCCGACGCAATGGGCGTCTCACGCATCACGGTGTACAACTACCTCAACGCCTTGCACCGCTAAGGCTTCTTCTAAAAGGGAATACACCCTTGTGACATACTTGGGGCATGCAAATAGCCATTTTTGTCCTCCTCGTTATTCTCATTGCGGCCGTTGTCTATTTCGGTTTGCAAGCAAGTGCAAACAAATCTGAAATAGCACTTCCTGCCCCATTAGATACCGACGCCATTGCTCGTACGGTTCAGACTGCCATCAACCTCGAAGCTATTTCTACGTCTGTACAGGGTGCCGTTGCTGCTCAGATGTTGAAAACTGCACAGGAAGCATTGGTCGCAAATAATGTTCAAGCAAGTCAGCAAGCTACTCAAACTCTTAGCGGACAAACTGCCGCACTTGATGCACAGGCCAAACTTCTTTTGCAGCCAATTCAACAGCAAATGAAAATTCTTGGTGACACGGTTACTGCGCTGCAGACTACATATACATCTGAGCAGGCAACGGTTACAGCGCTTGCAAGTCAAATAAGCACTCTGCAAGATTCCACAACGTCACTTCGTAACGCACTGAAGTCACCAACCGCTCGCGGATCATGGGGTGAAAATCAACTCCGCACCATCATGAAGTTGGCCGGCATGGAGAATTACTGCGACTACACCGAGCAGTACACAGGTGGAGAATCAGAACGTAATCAACGCCCTGATGCTGTTATCAATCTTCCAGCAGGGGGCAGCATCGCAGTCGACTCTAAGTTCCCATTCAACGCGTACTTGCGCATGCAAGATGCCAAAGATGCAGCAGGGCAAGACGAAGAACTGAAAAATCATGCCAAGGACATTCGTGTTCATGTCAAGGCTCTTGCCGACAAAAAGTATTGGGAACAGTTCGGCCACAACACTCCTGACTTTGTAGTCATGTTCATTCCAAATGAAGGCGCAGTTGCTGACGCCATGAAGTCGGATATCAATCTTTTGGCCGATGCCATGAAAGATCGCGTTCTCATCGCATCACCAGTCAATCTTCTTGCATTGTTGCTCACAGTTGCAAAGGGTTGGCAATCTCACCAACTAGAAGAGAACGCTGCAAAGGTTGCGAAGCTGGCCAAAGAAATGCACGAACGTGTAGGCGTCGTTGTGAATCATGTTGTGAAAATGGGCGATTCACTAAACACTGTTCTCACCACATACGACGCAATGGTTGGTTCAATGGAAACTCGACTACTTGTCACCATGCGTAACTTCAAAGACCTTGGTGTGGTTCAGGAAAATGAACCAATGAAGAACATCACTTCAATTAGCAAATCACCCCGTGAGATCAAAGCTCCGGAAGCAAGTTTTGAAGGACTTCCCTTTGGAGAAATCGAAGCGTAAAAACAGCGCTTACAGGCGGCGTAGGTGAACGTTGGTCACGCGGTGATCAGCACCTTTAGCGACAATCAATGATGCGCGTGACTTTGTGGGCTCAATATTGTCCACCAAGTTCTTACCGTTGATCTCACGCCAAATGTCACGCGAAATATTGACACCCACTTCATCGGTTAAGTGCGCAATGTTCTGGAAGAAACTGTCCGGGTCACGGTACACGGTTTCACGCAATTTCTGGAAGCGCTCGATGTACCACTGTTCAATGTCTGGTTCTTCGGCATCAATGTAAATAGAGAAGTCAAAATAGTCAGACACGAACTCGTTTGCTTCTGAACCAACCTGAAGAACATT
>JAPKZY010000045.1 GCA_026393535.1 Actinomycetota bacterium
AGACCAACGACGAACAAGGCCACCATTGCAACGACACCAAAGGCTCCGAGCAAGCCAAAGACAATGCCTCGGGCTGTGGTGACAAGTGGTTGCGTGGTGTATCGACGAATGGTGCTGACGATTCGGTCGATGAAATCGACAGAGCGGTCCGCCCATTCAGGATCGGTCAGAGGGTTTGACACCATCTGCTCAGCCTAACGGCGACACCAAGTAGGACAATGGGCTTACGACTGTGCAGGCAGTGGGTAACTGGCTATAACGGCACATGAGCCGTCGCGGATCTGCAGTTCACTTGGCGTTGCGACAAGCAGGAATTCTGTACCTGCGACTGAGTATGTACCCACCCCCTGGTTCTCTGCATCCAAACCAAACCCAACACATTTTTTGTCATTCGCAGTTGCGGCGGGATGTGTAAAGGTGCCAAGTTGGGCACACGAGGCTTGGTCAACAACCACGAGGTTCTGTGCAGAACTCCACACTTCTCGCACGGAACCCGCAGAAGAATACGTACCAACGATTGTGTAGTCAGCTAGTTCCGCGCCGCATGCAGAACCTTTAACGGGCACTGTGGTGATCGCGCCATTTCGAGGCGTGACGTTCGAGTCAGTGGAAGTAGCGCCGAGACGAACGATTGCAGTTGCACCGACAAGAAGTACGACAACTGCAGCTGCAGCACTGAGCCGTGTGAAGCGAGAGCGAGCCTCTGCCGGTGATATTTCGGCTAGGGCAGCTGCAATGTGCTGCTCGCGTAATGAATCAGACGCTGGGACAACATCGCGAAGGGCGGCCAGAACTAGAGGATCAAGTTCATCATCGTTCATGGGGTACTCCCTTCGGGCGGCGCAGTAGTGGTCTTTGTCTGACGATCTGAATGAGCATTTTGGTTCCCCAAAATTTCAGCTAATTGGGCGCGGCCACGCGCGAGGCGAGACCGAACGGTCCCAACGGGCACCCCTTGGATGGCAGCGATCTCTTCATAATCAAGATCAGCAACGTGGCGAAGAACAATGGCCGTGCGGTATTCCTCTGGCAATTGGGATAAAGCGGCAGAAACGTCCATTTGGGCATCGACGGCACTGGTGCGGTCGCCGGTGGGCGAGTCGTAGACCGACTCCTTATCTGTAGGAAGGGGTCGACGTTGGATCCGACGCACTTCATCGAGAGCCGCGTTAGTGGCAATGCGAAAGATCCATGTTGAAAATTTTGAGCGGCCGTCGAATGATGGAATTGCGCGAACAATGGACATCAGAGCCATTTGGGTGGCATCTTCAGCATCAGACTTATTGATAACGATGCGATGGCAGATTGCTCGCACCGTGTCGTAGTGGGTACATAACAAGGCATCAACAGCAGTGTGGTCGCCGCGCTTGGCGCGACGAACGAGAAGGGAATCATCAACGTCTGCGATGACAACAGACTAGTTAGTTGGCTGAGCGCGCTACTTGCCTGATGTGAAGGAAAGGTCAGACAGCATGCCCTTATAGGGATTGCTATTACTGCACGAGGTGCTTCGGCCCGCTTCACGCATATAGAGCAAGACATTTCGTGCAGGCGTGGCAACGGGGAACGTTGCAGCACCTGGCTCTGCGCCAAAAGAATCTGCAACGCGAAGGCCCCAACCGTCGAGTGTGGTGGGAATGGCTTCACTTGTTGACACGAAGACTTCGGCGTTCCATGGGGCAGTTCCGAACGTTGCGGCTAAAGCACCAATACCGATGCCAGACAACTGCACGATGACTCCGACGCCACCTTTGGAGCCGAAATATTGGTTGCCGTAACACACAGTGGTCCACGAGGTGGCCGGATTGTTGTCGGTCAGGTTAGGAATCATGGCTTCGTTCTCTTGCCTGTCCTCACCGTTGGGGTCGTAACTGCGCATGCCGACTACCGAGACAGGACCAACGACAACATCATTCACAACGACAGGTGCTGCACCGCCAGGCACCGATTTTGTGTTTTGTAATCCACGCCATAGCAAGACAGACATCACTAATGCAGCAACAAGCAGCAACGCAATGGGAATGTACTTGCGCTTCGTCGACGTTTGTTGTGAGCGAGGCAATGAATTATCTGTGCGCACAACTCCGCGTGGTGTTATGTCTCGCTTAGCAACAGGCGGTGGTGGAGTGTCATCAGTTTCCACTATCGACAGTGTGCGTGGTTGTTTCTTTGGCATCAACGGATCATTGAGAACTGGACGCGGACGGGCTGTTGTTGGTGCACTCATTGCGGGCGTGAAACCATCGACCGGCGTCATGGCGTCGTGCACATTTTTAATTGCAGATTCAAGAGCCTGAGCAACTTCGTTGCAGTCGTTGTAACGATTTTCTGGTTTACGACGCAACATTTTGTTTACGACTGCGATGACATTGCTTGGCACATCAGAACGAATTCCACTCAGCGGGGTTGGGTCGCGTTGCAGACGTGCAACGGCCGTGGCTTGATCGTTATCTTCCTTAAATGGAGCATGCCCTGCAAGGCATTCGTACAAAACAAGCCCCAGTGAGTACATGTCTGCGCGACCATCTAAATCGCGTCCTTGCACTTGTTCTGGCGACAAATACTTTGCAGTGCCCATCATGATGTCAACACGAGTGAGGTCTGTGCCGTCTTCTTTTGAACTCTTTAAGGGCTTGGCAATACCAAAATCTGTCAACAACACTTCACCTTGTTGCATGATGAGAATGTTGCCTGGCTTGATGTCGCGGTGCACGATATTTTCTGCATGCGCTTTGGCAAGAGCAGCTGCTATTGCGCGGCCAATGTGCACAGTGAGATGAACGCTGAGCATTCCTGCTTGGTCTGAGTCATTGGCTTCATCGAGTAATTCGCGCAACGACTTACCTTCAATGAGTCGCATGATTAATGCAACTTGTCCGTTTTCTTCGACGCAGTCATACACCGGAACAATGTTCGGATGTGTCAGTCGTGCAAGTGCGCGAGCCTCGCGACGAAACCTTTCGGTGACGATGGGATCATCAATAACACTCGCACGTAAAAGTTTTACAGCGACTAAACGACCTAACTGCAAGTCAGTTGCACGCCATACGTCTGCCATGCCACCAGAGGCAATAGTGCTCTCAAGACGGTACCTATTACCTATGAGGTCATCGGAGTGTCGTGCTGCAGCCATTACTGGGAGCAAACGCTACTTCTGAAACACCCCCTGAGCGGGGTATCCCCTTATGCAGAAAGAAGAAAAACGATTCCGATTGTTCCTTGACCAGCGTGAGTGCCGATGACCGCACCGATGTCACCAACAATAATTTCGCCGGTGTAGACCTCTTTCACCATTGCAACAAATGCATCGATGTCAGAACATTGTGCATTCAGAATACTGAGACGCTCGATTGGAACTTCTTGATTGCGCAAAATGTCAACGAGGTGAGCAAGTGCTTTTGATCGTGTGCGCTGTTTGCCAGCTTCTTCGACAAGACCATTCGTAATGGAGATCAACGGCTTAATCGACATGACGGTTGCAAGCATGGCCTTCGCGCCACCAATGCGGCCACCCTTTTTCAAGTTGTCGAGCGTGTTGAGCGCAGCAAAGACACGGGTGCGGGGAATGACTGAATGTGCGCGAGAGACCACTTCGTCGGCAGAAGCGCCGGTCTTAGCTAGTTCGGCACAGGCCAGAACAGTGAGACCAAGCCCCATTGAGGCATTGCGGCTGTCGACAATACGAACATCTATTCCAGGAGCAACCGCGCGAGCTGCAAGCTCTGCACTTTGCATGGTGGCGGACAAATCTGAAGAGAGAGCAACGACAACAATGGCAGTTGCGCCTTCTGCGGCAAGGCTTCGGTAGGTTTCCTCAAAGGAACCAGGAGACGGAGCAGCAGTTTCGGGCAATGTCGCAGACGCAGCACATTTTGACCAGAACTCAGTGGCGGTGATGGTGGTGCGGTCGATGTATTCGGTGTCGCCAAAACGAACACTGAGGGGAACAATGCGAATCCCCAAGGCATCAGCCATGGCTTGTGGGAGGTCACAGGAAGAATCGGTCACTATGCGTACGGTCATGGATTAGACCGTAGTCGCGTGTAGCCGTTCGCGTCGTGCTGACCGACGGTTCGACCACCACCACACAAAAAGCACTATCAACAGCAGGAGGCTCACGATTTGGCCGTACGCCGCGATGGCATTGACGTTGGCAGAAATAGTGATGGGGTCCACAACGGACTGGTTTCCTTCTGGCGTTGACACCCAGATCGAGATGGGAATTTCACCGCTTGCACGTGTTGTGGCTGACACATTGAGTTCCGTCGTGCCGCCTTTCGTTAAGACCACAATTCTGACCGGTTCTGACAGGGTCAATTTGGCGCTGCTCATGCGCACCCGCACTGTGAGGTCTTGGTCTGAGTCATTGCGAACTTGGATGCGAATTGCACCCGTTCGGCTAGAGAGCGTGACCGACTTTGGCGTGGTCACAGTGATTGCGTCGCGCGTTGTACGCATCGTTGTGCGCAAGGAAGTGATGTAGGTACCGGGGGCTGCAGTGATCGTGGACGTACCGAGCGACAAGAGAGACGGCCAGGTCTCGCGGCGAACGTCGTCAGGTCCAAGCATGGACTGTGTGGCGTCTAACTCTCGTCGTGTTGCACGAATACTTGAGGTACGGCTTGTATCGAACGATGTGGAGTTTTTTGCAAAGGCAACTGCAGGGGTTATTGGGTTGACAATGATGGAGCCACCAAAGTCATTCATGGAAAAACCACCGGATTGAGCGAGGGCTCGCGTTGCGGCGACAACTGCGCCAGACTCAGCCGCGTCGTTAAAGGAAGCAACAACGCCCATCTTGATTTCAGAAGGAACGATTTCTTGAGCAAGCAGATCGTCTCGTTCCACCAGAAGTTCGGCTGCAATTTTGTATGCGAGACGTTCAGAGCCTGCTGGTTGTGCGTGCTTGATCTGCGTGACACCATTCAATGGGCTGATAACTGAAATCATTTCGCCACCAGTTCTTGTTGCACGACCGAGCAGGGATAACGACCGTTCGCTCGTTATCAACGTCTGTGCAGACGGCAGCAAGATGACAGATGTGATTCCAGCAGACTTCAACACCGACATTGCGGGTGCATCAATATTGTCAGATGCAATCCACGTGTGACGTTGAATGGTGACTCCGGGAAGAAGTCGATTCAACGTGCCTTCTCCGAACTTCAATTGTGCAATAAATTCAGACGTCAACCCCATTGCTGCGAAAAGAGAAGGATTACACGGCGCAAATGTGGTGTTCACTATTGTTCGATCTCGC
>JAPKZY010000094.1 GCA_026393535.1 Actinomycetota bacterium
TGGCAGAACTGCGGCCAACGATGTGCCATGGGCAATGCGTTGATCCATCTTTGCAACAAGCACGAGGCCAGGAACAATGAGAATTCCCCCACCAACCCCAAACATGCCCGATAAGAAACCGGCGGCGATGCCGACAAGGACGACTGTCAGTATCGGAGCCGCTTCTGCGGGGGCGGACATTGAATGGGTATTTGACATATTTTCTCCTCGTAGATATTCCCACATCTCGGTTCATTCCGTAAGTTTCTAGGAATGAGGAAGATCAGTCCTTTCCTGTTGCTGGCCAGTTCGTCACTTGTTCTCGTGTCGTGCGTCTCATTCGGGGCAAAATCTCAGACCAATAGTGACCGAGTTTCTCCGCTTGTCTCGCAAATTGCATCGCATTGCACGGATTTAGATGCACCCGAACTTGGCGAAGGAAAATTGTGTATCGATAACGGCTTCAGAATTGCGGCGGACGATTTTTCATTTTCGAACTGGGGTCGATCAACGCAGGCTGACGCCAATGTCACTATTCAGACATTGATCGATCTTTTTGGTCACCCACTGTGCAAAAACTTGAGGAATGGAACAACGCACTTGCAGGTGGACGATGTGAAGGCTTAGCAACGCTCAGTACTCGATTTTTTCTAAAACTTGATGACCCATCAACCTTCAACCGAACGGCCACTCGCGTGGCTGACTTACGGCGCGGAAACCAATTACTGGACTCAAACATTGTTTACTGGTGGGCTACACAATTTCTTACTGAAGTTGCGGACCGAGCAGCAACATCGCGCACTAAGTCACCTCTTCAGTTGGTCGATGACCTCATACAAGGCTTGGCCAATGGAATTGGCTACACCGTCGGTTTGTATTTCGGATCTTCAGGGCACGCCGTGACTCCATTTGCTGTTACACATCGCAATAACGACTTCATTATTCACGTATACGACAACAACTTCCCAGGCGTGCGCAAAGAAATTGTCGTGAGTGGAAGCGCAAATTCGTGGTCCTACTCCGCAGCGCGCGCACAACCAGACGGCAGCACTGTTGATTGGACCGGTGCCACGGGAACGTTAGAACTCACGCCCATGTCGTCTCGCAAAGGGCCGTTTGAATGTTCCTTCTGTGCAACATCAACTACTACCAAAGACACAGTGGTCACCATTGCCTCGCGTGATCCGTCCGCAGCTGGCTACCCGTTCATTACAACGCGAGATGGTCAACGCATCGAAGCCACACCAGATGCAGTGGTCAACACAATTACGGGTGCCACGTATGACGTCAGTAAAGGCACAGGGGGTGGACTCGTCACGATTCACATACCAAACAAAATCACCGAATTTGATCTTGAAATGCGCAGAGGGTCTTCTGTCATTCCTGCAGCTGACGTTGTCATTTCCATACGGCGCCCACTGATGGCGAACATTCAGGTCTCTGGCGACTTGGCACACACAGTCGTTGGGTCGTTATCAAAAAGTGCAGCATTAATCGCAGTTCGCTCTGACTCCACATCAGTATCCGCGCCGCTAGAGAATTCGGCCAGACTCAGCATCGCTTCGGGTGCACAATTATCACGAACGGAATTGCCACGCGGCCACACACTTCTTGTTCATCAGATAGAAAATAGTGCAATTGAGATAGCGATTAAAGGTGAGAACGGATCAGAGATCAGTTCCACCTCGCTCAATGCGTCTGAGACTTCTTCGGCGACCGAAGTCACTCTTGCTATCGATGAATCAGGCACAATAGTTTCAACAGCTTCCACAGTTGAACCTGTACCTGTTCGTGCACCAAGCATCACAAATTTCACACCTGGAAAAAAGAAACCGACATCATCAACAACGACGGATCCGACAAGTATTGAAATTGCACTGCCTGATTAGGCAGTAACTACTTATTGAAACTGTGAAGCGATATTGGCCCAGATTGAGCCATACGCATCAAGGCGTTGAGCAGCACTGCCGCCCAATGTGAAGTCAGGAACACATACTTCGTCGAAACCCTGATCAACGTATTGACCAATGGCATCAACAATCTGGGACGTAGTGCCGACAATAGAGCGTTCCATTGGGACTTTTGTTTTCAAGTTTTCAGCTGATGCCTCATCAGGCGTTACAAAGAAGAGTGCTTGCACAGACTTGCGCATGGTGTTGATGTCGCGGCCTTCTTTGTCGCAGGCTTCACGCAATTTTTGCATGACTTGTCCGGCGCCTTCAGGTGGTCCCCATGTATTCCACTCTTGAGCAAAACGTGCGGTCAGACGCAACATGCGTGGCCCACCTGTTCCGACAAGAATTGGCAATGGTGATTGCACTGGCTTTGGTTCACAAGGTGTGTTGATGATTGTGAAGTGTTTGCCGGCAAACGACACACGATCTTCGGACAACATGCGCGACGTGATTTCGATTGCTTCGGCGAATCTATCAACGCGGTCTTTATTTCCAAAAAGCTCAATGCCAAAA
>JAPKZY010000032.1 GCA_026393535.1 Actinomycetota bacterium
CGAAACTAAGGGAACGTGCAAGGTTTCCTTCAATAGCTACTTGGCCACTGAGTGGTTGTGAAAGGTATGTGAGTTGTGGTGCTGCACGACGAAGAAGTGGCCGGCCGACAAGTTCGGTTACGCGGCCGGCGGGAATATCGCGGGGCTCGCCATGTTCATCAACACGAACAAAGCCGCCTTTGATGAACGAGACATTGGGTTCGCCGATGTGTTGCGTGAGTGCAGTGATGTGATCAATACAGATGTTGCCAAGGTCAGCATCGAGAAAGACATACCAATCAGCAGGAACGGCATGGACACCGCGATAGAGCGAATCACCTTTGCCTAAGACAGGGCCAAGTTCTGGTTGCAGGCTGGGGATGCGAAGAGAGCGAATGCCAAATTGCAATGCTTCTTTCGCTGTGCCGTCGGTAGAGCCGCCATCGAGAACCGTGGCAGATGAAACAATGCCGGCGTCAAGGGCTTCACGCATGACAAGTGCAGTGCGTGGCATGGCCTGTGCCTCATTGAAGGCAGGCACGAGAAGTGCAATAGATGTCACGAAATGGTGACGTGTGCGACAAGTGAGTCGATAGGGCCGCGTGGGTAGACGCCGTAATCTGGCAAACGATCGCGCCAGTTAGATGGGCAATGCTCGCCCGCAACTTCTGCAAGTGGTTCAAGAACAAAGCGACGCTCTGAGAAACGTGGGTGCGGAATGGTGAGTTCTTCACTGGTGAGTGTGTAGTCGTCGTAAAACAAGATGTCGAGGTCGAGCGTGCGAGGGCCCCAGCGTTCAACGCGTATGCGATGAGCATCGGCTTCAATTTGAAGCAAGCGACGCAGTAACGCAAATGGGTCGAGGTCTGTATCGACAATGGCAACCATGTTGAGGTAGGGACCTTGGTTGTCAGGGCCGCCGACTGGGTCTGTTTCGAACACTTGTGATTGTGCGATGACGTTTGACAAACTGTCGAGACCGAAACGCAGGTATGCGGCGCGGTCGCCAAGGTTGGAACCAAGCGCAATGATGGCGCGGTGGCGAGCAGGGACGCAGGGACGCGCATGTCGACTCGGCTGCGCACAATGCGCACAGCTGATGACACGAGGTCTTCTGGAATTGGCGGGCGAAGTTTGGTGAGAGTGACGTTGGCAACTTCCACATGATCAAAATGCAAAACGCGATCAGCGATGCGAGCAGCGAGACGCTCGAGTAGAACGTCTGTTGATTCGCGCACTACTTCGGCGATGGCCTGAGAGATAGCGCCGTAGTTGGCAGTGTCGTCAAGGTTGTCGGTGATGCCAGCTTCTGACAGATCAACTTCAAGGTCGACGTCTACTTGGAGAGGCTGCAGACCTTCACGCTCGTGCGGCAACACACCGACAAGAGCCATAAGCCGGAGCCCATTGATATAGATATGGTCACGTGCCATGACTCTCTGTCTATCTGCATGGCGGCCCTTTTCACTACGCTCGTTTCATGGTTGAAAAAGTCTCATACGACGAGTTCTCGATGTTTCATGAAAATGCATCGGAATATGGCATTGCATTTGCGGGGCCCCCGGTAGTTTCCCGAGAATTCATTTCTGTAGATGGCACTAGGAAACTGTCAGCGTTGAAGTGGGGCACGGGTTCTCCCCGCCTTGTGTTCTTGCATGGTGGCGCACAGAATGCTCATACATGGGACACGGTGGCGCTTGCGCTTGGTGTGCCGGTGCTGTGCATTGATTTGCCTGGCCATGGCCATTCAGATTCTGCAGCCGAATTCAATGCCGGTGCATTACCGATGCAACAGAACGCTGCTGACATTGCCACTGTGATTCGTGCGTTGGCGCCTGATGCCTTGGCTGTGGTTGGAATGTCATTGGGCGGCTTGACCACGTTGGCGTTGACTCGTGACCATGGCGACTTGGTGCGCAAGATGGTGCTGGTAGATATCACGCCTGGTGTGAACCAAGAAAAGACAAAGCAGATCACAGACTTTGTGAATGGGCCTGCAACGTTTCCATCGTTTGAAGACTTGTTAGCGCGAACGATTGAGTTCAACCCGACACGTACGGTGGAGAGTTTGCGTCGTGGCATTCTGCACAACGCATTGCAAGAAGACGATGGTTCGTGGGTGTGGCGTTACCGCCGTGCTGATGCACCACCACTGCCAGAGATGAAAGCAGCGGTAGAAGATGGCGACAAGCGTCCGTCGACTGCGCCGTTGTGGGATGTGGTGTCTGGTTTTGGAAAGCCATTGATGTTTGTACGCGGAATGCGTAAACAATCAGTAGTGACTGATGAGGACGAAGCAGAGTTGGTGAAGCGTGCGCCACATGCACGGGTTGAACATGTGTTGGAAGCCGGTCACAGTATTCAGGGTGATACGCCATTGGAATTAGCTACGTTGATTCGGAACTTCGCCGGGCTGTAAGTAACAGTTCTCCCTTATTGGGCGAGGAACGTCATAGCTGCAACTGTGGTGGCGTTGTCAAAGCCGACTACTAAGTGACGGTTTGCATAGACCGACGTGTAGGTCCAATTCATTTTCTTCGCCATGGTGCGGGCAACTGATGGTGCCGTTACTTGATCACCGCGAGCGATATTGACAAGTACACGTGCACTTGTGGCTGGGGCTGCTGGCTTGATTGAACCAAGTGGTCGTGCAGATTCGACTATCTCTGCACATAGTGCATACAGCGCAGCTTCGGAACCGATGGTGAATTTGTGTGGCTTTACTGCGGCATGAGCCTTGGCGATTCTTTTTGCATCGGTGCGAGACACATCAGCGCAACGACCATATGCATTCACAGCAGTTGGAGCAGATCCGATGAGGGCCAATAGCGGCTGGGAATCTTTGTTGTTGGCTGTCGTAATTGCAGCGAATAGTTCTTGTGCATTGCCCGCAACAATGGTTCGTATAGCGGCACGGGCAACTGCAACGTAAGTAATGGCAGGGTCAACACGCGCGAGCCGAATATTTGTTTTCAACAAGTCGAGTTCTTTGGCCACGTTGGCGTTCATGGGGCAAGACAGATGCGATGCACACCACCGCATGGCAGTTTCAACACCAAGTGCTGTTGCTGTGATGTGTTGTTGAGCCTGCTTGACCATTGAGGATGACGGATCGATCGGTGAATCAAGAACTGCAGTTTGAACGATTGATGGATTCTGCATAATCAACGCAGTAGCGGTGGTGGCGCCACTACCCCACCCCAGGACGGACACCTTTTTGACATGCAACGCTGAGCGCACCGCTTCGAGATCGTTCACCATGTCGAGAGTGCCAATTTCTGTTTCGCTTCCAACTGGCATGACTGCATCTACTGCACCGCGCGGTGCAACTGAAATGACATTGAACTGTGTAATGACGGTTCCGAATGTGAGCACGGCTTTTTCTGTCAACGTGCGCGCATCTGAGCCGTATTCACGGTCTGGCAATAACAACAGAGTGCGAGGCGACGAACCCGAGGTTGCCTTTCGCCGATATAGCGAGATAGAAACCGTGCCACTGGTAGCAAGACCTTTGCGTACGGGAGTCGAAATTTTGCCGCATTCAATTTGTCCGCATGGAAGCCACACGATTTCGTCAGTGGTCGCTTCTACTGCCTGTGCTGGAGAAGTTGGCAGTATCCCTACTGCAAGTGCAGTGGCGCACAGAAGTGCGAAGGCAGAACGACGGAAAGTCATGAGTTAACGCTGTGAGGCAGCGCGGGCAGACAACGAAACCGAAGTTGATGAAACAAATGCTCCGGCAATAGAAATCACTGCAGTAAAGCTTTGCTTCTTTACTTTTGAAACGGGAACCATGAAGACTTTCTTCACACCATTTCCTACAAGTTTTCCGTTTCGGTAGAGCGAGACATTCGAACCCTTTGGTGTGTTTACGAACACGCGAAGTCGTTTACCGACGCGAGTGATTTTGCCAATAGAAATCTTCGTCATTGCGCTAGTAAATAGTGGTGCGGCCGGTTCGGGTGCGGACGACACAGACATACGTTGACTCGGCGTTGGTGGCATCACTACGGCGTCAACTGATGTGTCACGTGCAGGCGCTGCAGGTGTTGCAGGCTTGGCAGGTGCTTCCACTACTGGGAGAGGCGTAACTGGGTCATTGGCTTTGGGGGGCACTGTCACTGTGGGCTGTTGTGGAACGCCGGGATCTTCTTCATACGCAACAACTGAGGAATCATCTGCGGTGATGTCTGTGGTAGTTGCAGAACTATCAACTTCTGCAGATAGCGAGAACGAGTTAGCCGACGCGGGCTGTTGGTACAGCAAAGAATTGGTTGTTCCAGTAGGAAGATTGGTGAGGGTGGCTTTAGTGGCGGTAGCAACCAGTTGTGTTGCAACTTGTGCAGGAGTCAGAGTTGGTGCATTGCCCAACATATTTGCCACTACACCGGCAACATGCGGAGACGCCATTGAGGTTCCCGATTTAGTGGAGGTTGCTGTCGGACTACTGATTGCAGCCGAAATTATTTGTACGCCCGGCGCAAGAATGTCAACACACGAACCGCTATTAGAGAAGTCGCCGTAGTAATCGCTAAACGTAATTGCGCCGACGGTGATTGCAGTTGGCTCGCTTGATGGTGAATAGTTACACGCATCGGAATACCAGTTGCCAGCTGCGACAACAAAAGTAATTCCGTCTGCAACGCCTCGCGCAACAGCATCATTAATGGCGATATCAATACCACTCATGCTGCCAAGACTCATGTTTGCCACTGCCGGTGTGCCAGCGACGTGGTGTTGAATAATCCAGTTAATTCCAGCAACGATGCCAGCAGTAGATCCGGAGCCGTCGCAATTAAGAACTCGTACGGGAACAATGGTCGCTTGCGTTGCAAACCCGTATGTACTTCCGGCAACGGTTCCCGCTACGTGCGTTCCGTGACTATGACAATCATTTGTGCCGTTCCCATCGTTAAATGCGGTGAACCCACTTGCGACTCTGTTACCAAATTCTGCACTAGCGGCATAGACACCCGTGTCAATGATGTAGGCAGAAACTCCCGCACCAGTACCACCACGCGTAATTTGACCATCAAGCGGCAACGAACGTTGATCTGTGCGGTCAAGTCCCCATGATGCTGCGGGCATTGTTGTTGAACCACTAGCGACTGGAGATACAGCAGCACTTGGCGCAGATGCAACGCTGGTGCCAACAGCATTCTTGGCTGCCACTGTAAATGTGTACGACTCGCCATTTGTTAGTTCAGTAACAACACAAGCGTTGGTAGAGGTTGTGCAGGTAAAACCACCTGGTGTCGACGTGACTGTGTAGGACGTAATTGCTGATCCGCCACTACTTGCGGGCGTCACCCAACGAACTGCGACACGCGTGTCGCCGGCTGTGGCGGTGACTGACAACGGAGCAGATGGAACTGTTGCAGCTGAACGAGGAGTTACTGTGACCGTGGCTGACGCTGGACTTGCCCCAAATGCGTTCACCGCTTTCACGCGCAGGGACACCGGAACATCGGGAGTCATATTGGTGAGAGTTGTTGTGACCGAAGTTGAGACTCCGTCGTTCCAGGTAGTCCACGCTGCAGAGGTATCGGCACGGAATTCAACGATGTAGTCAGTAACAGGTGCTGCTTTTGCAACTACCGCTGACCACGCGAGGGTGATAGATGTTGTGCTGACAGTGGCGCGAATAGACGACGGTGGGTTCGGAGTACCAGCAACGCGCACTTGCAATGAAAGAGTGGAAGACGGAGCGCTATTGCCCACAGCATTGGCTGCAGTGACTCGGAATTGGTATTGCACACCAGGTGCGAGGGCAGTTACTCGAACGTTCCGAACATTGGCTTCCGTAACTGCGATGGTTGACCACGTGATGCCGTCATCGGTCGACTTCCATGTGGTGTACGACGTAATGGCAGATCCACCAGTGAACGCGGGGCGTAACCACGATAAATATGCACTGGTGCCAGATAAAAATCCGTCAAAGTAACGCGGCTGGGAAGACACGGTGGCTGCAACTGGTGTTGCTTCAACAACAGATGATGCTTCGCTTGTTCCGACTGTGTTGATTGCATACACGCGGAACTTATGCAGTACCCCACCAACAAGATTTGTATACGACATTGAACGGTTGGTAACTGAGATGACATCGGAGCGTGTCCATGTTGTGCCGCCGTCAGTTGAGTATTCAGTGCGGTAACCAGCGATGCGACTTCCGCCATCTGATAACGGTGTTGCCCAGTACAACGTTGCTCCGTTAAACGAGGCATAGACCGCTAACGAACGCGGAGCAGTTGGAGCTGTCAGCACTACTGGCGCGACCGGAGTGGAAAACACAGGGCTAGCTGCAATGCCAGTTCCAACTGCGTTCACTGCCGCTACGCGGAATAAATATTGGGTGCCGTTTGTCAGGCCAGTTATGTTCGCAGTTCGTGCGGTAGAAGCAGTGTGTGCAAAGACTGTCCATGTGGTGCTACTGCTCACTGCGTATTCAACTTTGTAGTCAGTGATTGCTGATCCGCCATCAGATGCTGGAACCGCCCATGCAAGCGATACAGATTGTGACGAAGGTGTCGCAGTAAGCGAAAGAGGCGCAGAAGGAACAGTGGCAGGCACTGCTGCGAACGATGCTGAATATGCCAATTTGTTTGGCGAACCAACGCCAGCACTGGTAACAACATCGCGTGTTGAAGCATCAGTAATTGCAGTGGTCACGGCAGCGGGCGTGGCTGATATGTGATTTTCCAAATACACCGCAGCGATTCCGGCAACGAATGGCGACGCCATAGAAGTTCCAGACATGCTGGCTGCAGCGGTGGTCGAACCTTTGTAGGCAGACGAGATGCTTGAGCCCGGAGCAAACAGGTCAACACATGATCCATAGTTTGAATACGATGCACGCGAATCATTCGAAGCTGTGGCGCCGACAGTTATTGCTGATGGCGCACTAGATGGCGAATAGTTACACGCATTGGCATTGTCATTACCTGCTGCCACAACAACCGTGATGCCATCGGCCACTGCACTAGCCACTGCACTGTTCAACGAAGCACTGGCCCCAGCGCCAACACTAAGGTTCGCCACTGCTGGTACACCCGCTAGGTGGTCATTGATAGCCCAGTTCAAACCAGAAATAAGACCCGACACAGAGCCTGAACCGACGCAGTCAAGAACTCGCACAGGCACGATGGATGCCGACTTAGCAACTCCGTACTGTGTGCCGGCCATGATTCCGGATACGTGAGTTCCGTGACCATTGCAATCTTCCGTACCGTTGCCGTCAGAGACTGCTGTGAACCCTGACTTAATGCGGCCTGTGAATTCAATATGTGTGCTGTTGATACCCGTGTCGACAACATAGGCGGTTACACCGACGCCAGTAGTTGTGTATGAATACTTCTGGTCGAAGGGAAGCGCACGTTGGTCAATGCGGTCAAGTCCCCAACCTGGTGACAACTGGTCAGTAGACGTCGAAACAATTCGGTCGGCTTCAATGCCGACAACATTCGGATTCGATTGCAGTGCTACAACCTCTGAGTCGGAGAGATTTGCAACAAAACCATTTATTGCATTTGAGAATGTAGTGATGACACCAGAAGTCAACGATGCGGCAGCAACAGAACTTGCGGTGTTGCTAGAGAACTGCACGATGTAGCGACCAGGGACAATGTCGCCAACTTGTGCGTTTGTCGGCACTGACAAGCCGGTGACAATGTCTGCCGTGGTGTCATCGATTTGGAACAAGTTGTTTGGCTGCACGATACGCACTGCCGGATCAATGGAGGTCTTGATTGCTTGCGCCTGCGTAAGCGTACGAACTTCAACACTTCCGTCGCGTTCCACAATGACGTATTCAGAGGTGCTGGAAGCTGCTGCTGACAGCGGGGTGATGGCGACTCCGGATATGACAATTGCACCTACACAGAAGGCTCGAAAGATGCGCGTCATCGTCACTATTTGATTGTAGGGCAGGGATGAAATGCTGCCTAGTCGGCAGGGACTGAATTCGGGATTAACGGGCGAAAATGGCGACAAGAATGGGCGTCACTATCAGCCCTGGGAGAAGTGATCCGAGTTTAATTTTCTTGATTTCGAGCAAATTCAGACCAATAGCCAGAACTGTGAATCCGCCGGCGGCAAATAGCTCTGTTCTCATGCGGTCATCGAGCAAAGAATCAATACCAGTGCCGCCAAGGGTGAGCAGCCCTTGGACAACGAAAACACCGATGGCGCTGAACGCTGCACCGATTCCGTAGATGGACACAAAAATGATTGACATGAAGCCGTCGAGTGTTCCTTTGATGATGTACAACTGTGGCGTGCGACCACTTGCATCTTCAATTGCGCCGAGAATTGTCATGGGGCCAATGCAGAACAGCAATGTTGCAGTGACAAAACCTTCAACGAACGTGCTGGAGTGATCTGACTTTTTGGCGAAGCGTTTCTTGAGGCGCTCGCCGAATCCTTCGAGAAGTTCTTCAATGTGTAGTAATTCACCGATGACGGCACCAATGACCATTCCGACAAGTGGGAATACCAAGTTATGAGTATCCATGGCATTGCTGATGCCCATGATGACTGTGGCAATACCAATGACTTGCACAACGATGGTGCGAATTGATTCGCGAATTCGGTGGCCAATGAAATAACCGACCGAACTTCCCACAATGACAGTGGAGGTATTGATAAGAGTTCCTAAGCCGCGCACAAGTTCTTACGCTACCGACACGGAATCCATGTGCCGTGGTTATCGTGGCTAGGTGCCAATTATGCAATTATCTGCGGGTTCTACCGTCGTTTCTATCGATACATCAGCTGGTGGCCGCGTGTCGTCTCTGATTATGGATGGCACTGAATTATTGGTGACCGCAGCAGATGACACATTGGGCTGGGGCCTCTACCCAATGGTTCCGTTTGCTGGCCGTGTGCGCGATGGCGTTTTGATGTTTCGTGGGCTGCAATATGAATTGCCGTTGCGATTGCCGCCAAATGCAATGCACGGCACTGTGCTTGATGTTGAGTGGACTGTTGTCGAACAGTTACCGGCAAAAGTTACGATGACATGTGATCTAGGTACTGATTGGCCGTTTACCGGAACGGTGACACACGTAATTGACGTTGTTGATGGCGACGTGTTGTTTACGCTCACGCTTGACGCATTAGAACCACAGCCTGCGCAAGTGGGTTGGCATCCGTGGTTTATACCACCGCGTCATTCGCATCACAACTTCACGGCAATGTTGCAACAAGATGTCAGTGGCATCACTACGAATCAACGCGTGCCAGTGCCGCACCGCAAATACGACGACTGTTTCGTAAAACCGATAACCATGCCGTGGATAACCATTGGTGACGTGAAGGTAGAGATTTCAAGCGATTGTTCGCATTGGGTTATCTACAACGCAAACCCTGCAGGAATTTGCTTCGAGCCACAGTCGGGGCCACCGAACGGCATTAACACCGAACCGTATGTTGTGATGCCAGGTAAACCGCTTGTGCGACACATGGTAATTACACGAATTAGTTAGCCCACGCAGCGCGCATGCGGCGCAGTGTTGCAGTGCGAATATCGCCCCAGGTACCACCAAGGATGTTGCGCACGGTGCCAAGTGATGGCACTTTCTGGGTGCCATTGACAGTGGAACGCCACAAGTCAAACTGATGGCTTGCGCCGTGGTGTGCTGGTTCACGAAGGAAACGCTCAACAAAACCGAACAGTTGCTCTTCGTCCCATGTTCGTTCGTAATTTGAACGCAATGCTTCACCGCTTGATACGCCAACTGAAGAACATGCTGCAGACCATGAACCAAATAACTGAACGATGCGGGCAACGCTTGGCCCTTGAATGCGACCGCTGCGCAAAAGTGCTGTGTAGGCGTTGTGTGTAAGCGGAGACGCCATGAGGTTTGCTGCTTGCAATGCACCACGCGCGCGATCACGTGTGACTGAAATAGTTTGTGATTCAACGCTCTCAGTTGGTTCTGTCAATTCGTTGTCACCAAGTATCAACCATTCAACAGGACGCGCAGCTGTAGTGATTGCGGGAAGTGGCGCAAGAAGCGCTGCAGAAATTTCGTTCAGTGTTGCACCAGGATGCGAGTTAAGAAATTCACTGATGCGCTCTGTGAGTTCAGAACGAACTTCAGCTTTTGTTTGCTTGGTACGAGTGCGTGTGGCTTTGGCTGGCACGGTCGATGAATTGCCACCGCCGAAGCGCAAGAGGAATTCGCCCAAAGTGCGCATATGACTGCGGCTTATGGTGTTGTTTTCATCAAGAAGGTCAAGTTCCGTGGCTGCCCAAACGACAGATTCAGGCAAGTCCACTAAGGGGATCCGTTGTGTCACGAAATTTATAGTATCTGGCTATTTATATAGTCCCTACTGTGACATATAGTCATGCAAACACCTGGGGAGATCGACGTGACAATCAGTTTGGATCATGAATGGGAATCGCTGTTGCCAGCGGGCGATACGCATCCGTATCGCACCGGAGCTTGGCGTCCACAAACACGCGAATGGACCGCGCGTGACATGCATGTTGAAGGTGAAATTCCTTCTGACTTAAATGGTGTCTACTTACGCAACACAGAAAACCCACTAGTACCCAATGCCGACCGGTATCACCCATTTGATGGTGACGGAATGATTCATTCCATTTCATTTCGCGAAGGTCATGCCGAATATCGCAACCGCATCGTCCGTACAGAAGGTCTAGCTATCGACCTCGCAGCGGGTGGACCGCAATGGTCTGGATTAGCTGAATCTCCGTTAACTGCAGTGCGAACTGATGGTTGGGGTGCTCGTACGCGCATGAAAGACGCCAGCAGTACCGATGTTGTGGTGCATGGCGGCGTTGCACTTTCCAGTTTTTACCAGTGCGGTGATTTGTACCAGCTTGACCCGATCACGTTGGAAGACAAAGGTCGCGCATCATGGAGCGGAGCATTCCCCGATGCCGGTGTTTCTGCACACACAAAGGTTGATGAAAAGACCGGCGAATTATTGTTCTTTAATTACCAAACCACGGACCCGTACATGCATGACGGCGTGGTGTCTCGTGAAGGAGTGCTGACGCATTACACGCCGGTACCATTGCCTGGGCCACGTTTGCCACATGACATGTGCTTCACTTCGAATTACTCAATCTTGAATGACTGCCCGTTGTTCTGGAAAGAAGATTTGATTCAGCGCGGTATTTACGCCACAAAGTTTCACCCTGACATGCCAACACGACTTGGTGTGATTCCACGTCATGGAACCGAGAAAGACATTAAGTGGTTTGATTGCGAAGCGACGTATGTGTTGCATTGGATTAATGCATACGAAGAAGGCGATGAAATCATCATTGATGGTTACTTCCAGTTCGACCCCTCGCCCACCATGGGACCAGAGGCAACTGTTGATCAGCGCATGTTCCGCTTTCTTGATTTGTATGCAATGCAATCAAAGCCATACCGCTGGCGTTTGAACATGAAGACAGGTGCAGTGCGCGAAGGATTGCTGTCTGACACAGTTACTGAATTCGGCATGATCAACCCGCAGATTGTCGGCAAGAAATACGACTACGTGTATTCAGTTGTTCCGACCGAGGGTTGGTTCACATTCGAAGGTCTTATTAAGCACAATGTGACCACCGGCGAAGAGGAAACCTTCCGTCTGCCTTCTGGTGTGTATGCGAGCGAAAGCGTGTTTGCCCCACGGCCGAACTCGCGCAGTGAAGACGACGGATATCTCATTACTTTCACCATGGATGTTGTGAACGACGTGAGCCATTGCGAGATCTTTGATGCCCTACGGCTTAGCGATGGCCCGGTGGCCCGAATTCAGCTGCCAGAGCGCATTTGTAGCGGCACCCATGCCTATTGGGCAGACGCTGCAACCCTTACGCCGCAGGGCTAAGCCGTCCCCTGGGGCTATTCGCCCTAATTATGACCCGATTAGTCGGGAATTAGATAGCCTGCCCTGATGCAGTTTCCTGTGAACCTCAACCTTCACGGCCGACCCGTCTTGGTGGTTGGCGGCGGCCGCATTGCATATCGCAAAGTGGAACAACTTTTGATGGCTGACGCTGAAATAACCGTGCTGTCGCCCCTGTTCGTCGACGAGTTCCATTCCCTTCCAGTGACACTGGTGCAGCGCGAATATGCGAGCGGAGATATCGACGCGTTTCGTTTGGTGATTACCGCTACCGGCAACATGCCGGTTAACCAGCAGATTTATGACGAATGTGAAGCCAAAGGAATTTGGATCAACTCAGCAGACGACCCAGACCGTTGTGCGTTTACTCTTCCCGCTGCGTTGCGTCGCGGTGATCTGATGGTGACTGTTTCTACCGGTGGTGCAAGCCCCGCTCTTGCATCGTGGTTGCGTTCACACCTTGAACTTTCGATTGTCCCTGAGTTTGAAGAAGTGGTGTCACGTCTTGCTGTTGAGAGAGCACGGATTCATGCTGAAGGTGAATCAACCGAAAATGTGCAGTGGCAACCAATCATTGCGGGCGTAATGGCTGACCTTGGTATGACATGCCCGGTAGTTCGCGAAGTGGAAACAGTGCAATGACCGTTCATCTTGTTGGTGCAGGTCCTGGAGACCCAGAACTTCTTACGGTGAAAGCTGTTCGGTTGATTGGTGAAGCAGACGTGATTGTTCATGACTATTTGTCGAACGATTCAATTCTTGAATTAGCTAAACCCGGCACCGAATTCATTGATGTGGGCAAAAAGCCTGGCAACCCAACACCGCAAGAGTTGATTAACGCGTTGTTGGTGCATCTTGGTGCACAAGGAAAGAACGTTGTGCGGTTGAAGGGCGGCGAGCCGTTCGTATTTGGCCGTGGTGGCGAAGAAGCACAAGCCCTAATGGAAGCTCGTATTGCGTTCACAGTGGTTCCTGGCATTACATCAGCCATTGGTGTGCCGGCAGCTGCTGGTATTCCGGTGACGCACCGCAATGTGTCGCCAGCTTTCACTGTTGTTACGGGACATCGTGAAAATGGTGGCTCAACAAACATCGCGTGGGAAGCACTTGCTCAAGTGGGTGGAACGATTGTTGTTCTGATGGGCGTGTCGGAACGCGCACTGATTGCGACGCGCCTAATGGCTGGCGGCTTAGTGGCCACTACCCCTGTTGCTGCGATTCGTTGGGGAACGCGCGCAGAACAAGTAGTGGTACGCACCACCTTGGGCGAATTGGGAACAGCTGCACTGAAGGCACCAAGCACCATTGTGATTGGCGCAGTTGCCGCATACGAATTCTTGGATAACTCAATAACTGACCATTTAGTGGCAGGTGCATGACATGCGTCGCTCTATTGATGTTGTTCAGATTGACGCCACAGATCTTCCCGATGGCCTAGAAGACACGACGCCCATCATGTGGACCGTTGCCGTGAGCGACGACTACGACGATGAAACACCACGTGTGGTGTTGACCGTTGAACCACTTGGTGCCAATGGTGAAGGTTTGGTTGCACACCTTGCACCAGATAACGCACGCAGATTACGAAAAGCACTAGCAGATGCCCTCCGTGAGGTGGGCGAGAAGGAATAGCCATGACAATTGCAGAAGCCCCTATCCCACGCGATCTTGATGCAGAACAACTGCGCGATATCGAACGTTTTGAGATCGCTATTGATCAGTTCTTGAAAGGCGAAATCTCAGATGACGTCTTTCGTGTAATGCGATTGAACAACGGAATCTATGGTCAGCGCCAGGGTGGCACCGCACAAATGGTGCGCGTGAAGTTGCCAGCAGGTTCTATTACTCCGGAACAGTTCGACGTAATGGCCGACTTGTCATCAGAATTTTCACGCGGATGGGGACACATCACCACTCGCCAGAACATTCAGTTTCACTTCGTAGATCTTCGCCGTATTCCAGACTTGTTGCGTCGCCTTGCCGATGTGCAGCTCACGTCACGTGAAGCATGTGGTGACACAGTGCGCAACGTAATGGCGTGCCACTTGGCTGGTGCGTGCCCATACGAAAAACTCGATGTAACACCATGGGCCGAAGCGGTGTATCGCCACTTCGTACGTAACCCACTCGGCCAGCGTTTGCCTCGCAAATTCAAGGTGAACTTCTCTGGTTGCTCGACCGACTGTGGTCAGGCAATGTTCAACGACGTTGGCGTTGTTGCGGCTACTCGCACTCTTGAAGATGGTTCAATCGAATCAGGATTCCGTATCTATATTGCTGGTGGACTTGGAGCAAACCCGCACCCAGCGTTGGCATTGGAAGACTTCACATCACGTGAAGACTTGTTGCCAACTGTTGAAGCTGCATTGCGCGTGTTCGACCAAACCGGTAACCGCGACAACAAGTTGCGCGCCCGTATGAAGTGGGTTGTTGACCAATTGGGAATTGAAGAAGTGCGTCGTCGCGTTATCAAGATTCGCCACACACTTCCTGCATCGTCTTCATGGCCAGGTGGAATTCCAGCTGAAGTACTTACTGCAGGTGATGCACCAGCAGGCCGTATTACAGAAGGCGAAGTGTCTCAGGTTGGTCAGAGCACCATCATCAACTTCACATCGTCAGATCCGTTCCGTCGTTGGGAAAATGCAAGCGTTATCCGCGGTGCAGCAAATGGCACCGTGTCAGCAATTGCATACGCGCCAATGGGCGATATCACTGCCGACCAGTTCCGTGCGCTTGCCACTATTCAGCGTCACTTCAAGTCTGATGTTCGTTTGTCGAACCGCCAGAACGTGGTGTTCCGTAGCTTGCAGCCAAGCCAAATGCGCGAGCTGTACGACATGCTCGATGCAATTGGTATGGCACGCCCAGGCGCTGAGCTTGCTCGTGACGTTGTTGCGTGCCCAGGTGCAGATACCTGCAACATTGCCGTTACGCAATCACGTGGACTCGCAAAATCAATTGGTGACAAGCTGGAAGAAGAAGGACTCGCTGAAGTCGGTGGAGTTCGCATCAACATTTCCGGTTGCACCAATAGCTGCGGTCAGCACCATGCAAGCGATATCGGATTCTTTGGCGTCGAGCGTCGCGCACACGGCAAGTCATTGCCCGGCTATCAGATGCTTCTCGGCGGATACGTTGGCGAAGAGCAGATTCACTTCGGTGAAAAGGCATTGCGCGTACCGGCAAAGGCAGCACCTGAAGCTGTTGCTCGCGTAGTACGTCGCTTTGCTGCAGAACGCTCAGCTGCTGAAACCTTCCAAGGCTGGCTTGCCCGCTCTGGTGGAGCTACCGCAGTTGCAGATGGCTTGCGCGATCTTGATGAGATTCCACTGCCAGACGTGGCACCTGATTTCTTCGTTGACTATGACGAGACTGGGCCATTCTCTGGTGAAGTCGGCGAATCAGAATGCGCTGTCTGATTCAGTAACTAACTGACAGAATGGGTGCGATGGCTCGAGACATTCGCACCGATACATACCTAGGCACTGTGGTGCATGTGGTGGCTGACCGCCAGAACAGACCAAACCTGCCCATTGCTGGTTGCCCCTTTTGTGTTGGTGGGCTGGAAGCGCCTGAACAGTATTCCGTTCGTTCCTTTCCAAACCGTTGGCCAGCATTGGAAGAGGGCTACTGCGAAGTGGTGCTGTACTCCCCTGACCACGAAGCAACATTTGGCACGTTGACTGCTGACGAGGCGTTGTCTGTTGTGAACCTTTGGGCGCAGCGCACGCAAGCATTGCGTGAAATGCCAAACGGTGAGTACGTGATTGTGTTTGAAAACCGTGGCGCAGAAATTGGTGCGACTATTTCGCATCCGCACGGACAGATCTATGCGTTTGATCATGTTCCGCCACGGCCCGCACGCATGATTGCTGCTGGGTGGGAACCCGTTGTTGCTTCGGCAGAACACTTGATTCTTGAAGTTGATGGGTGGCGCGTGTTTAGCGAATACGCAGCGGTGTACCCCGTATCAATTCGCATTGCACCAATACATCGCATTGCTGACCTGGCTGACATGAATGCAGTTGACCGTGCAGTTCTTGCTGCAACGCTGGTGCGTGTGTTTGCGGCGCTTGATGCATTGTTTGATGCGCCACTTCCCTACATGATGTGGATTAACCAGGCGCCACGCACACGTGATGACTGGCCTGATGCTTGGTTCAACATTGAAATTGTGTCTCCATGGCGCGCGCAAGGTCTTCCGCGATTTATTGCAGGCGTGGAAGTGGCAAGCGGAGAGTTCTTTAACCCGGTTGACCCTGCCGATGTTGCGGCACGCCTACGCGTTCTGCTGTGATGCGAGTAGTTGCGCCTGGGCGCGTGAACCTGATTGGTGAACACACCGACTACACCGGCGGACTGGTGTTCCCCATGGCAATTGACCGGTGGACAACTATTGATTACGACGTTGCAGATGCTGGAATAGTTCTTGACTCAGCTGATGCAGACGGAACCGTTTCTATTGCAGTGGGGCAACCATTTGATGCTGCAATGACACCGTCGTGGGGCAGGTATGTAGGCGCTGTTGCATCGCTTATGGATTCACCGCGAAGTATTTCAGGCCATATCACCACCACAATTCCTGTAGGTGCTGGGTTGTCATCAAGCGCTGCACTTGAAATTGCAGTGGCGTTGTCGCTTGGCTGTGAATTACCTTCTTCAGAGCTTGCACAGTTAACACAACGCGCAGAGCACGTAGCCACAGGTGTTCCCACTGGCATCATGGACCAGTTGTGTATTGCTAGTGCTCGCGATGGTCACGGAACAATGATTGACTGTCGCACATTGGAAGTACAGCACGTGCCTATTCCTACTGATGTGAAGATTGTGGTGCGGTTTATTGCACACCGAACATTGGTTGGCTCCGCATATGCAGACAGAGTTGCCCAATGCGCTGCAGCAGAATCGATTATCGGGCCGCTACGAGACGCATCATTGGCTGATGTTGCGGCAATTACAGATGCGACCATTGCGTCGCGGGCTCGGCATGTGATTTCAGAGAATGCACGCGTTGTTGCTTTCGCGTCAGCTTTGGCTAGTGGCGACTATTCGACTGCCGGTGAAATCATGTCTGATTGCCACCGCAGTTTGGCAGAAGACTTTGCAACATCGAACGACCAGATGAACGCGGCTGTTCAAGACATGCGTGCAATACCCGGTGTATTTGGCGCACGTATGACCGGTGGCGGTTTTGGTGGCTGCATCGTTGCGTTATGTGAACCAGATGCAGTTGTTGAAGGCTGGCATGTGAAGCCAGTTTCAGCAGCCCACCACGTGGTCTAGCGGTACGACACCACATAGGCGAATGTGTATTCGCCCGGTGCGATGAGATATTTCGCCAAAGTGTCTGGCCCACAACTAGCTGTGCCAACACCACGATGTGCGATATCAAGATGCACATTCAGCGCCGGTTGGCGCACCAGATCAGCATGCTCACTAGCGGCAAACAAATCATGCGCTGAATGATGTATCGCAGACATGTGTAAGAGGCAGCCATCAGCTTCAACGCGAAGCACATGACCTTTCTTAGTGTCTATGAATTCCATCCACCGACAATCAGTGCGTAATCCGAACTCTTGTGGCACCAGATACGGCAATTCATCTGGCTTGCCTTCGTAAATGCCAACCATTGCTGATGATTCACGATCTGGGTAACACTCATGTGGACCATTGCCATACCAACGCACTGTGGTGAAGCGTGCAGGAATGCTGAACATGGCACCGACACGTGGCACATCTGCCATTTCCTTCGGAATCACAACGGTGTGTTCGTACCTGACAGCACCAGCGCTGAGTTCGGTAATGGTTGTTGTACTTTCCACCATGTCTGCATCGTCTGTAGCGATGCCTTGTTCAGACCATCTAGCGAGTGACTTACCGCCGCCATGATGCTGATCCATCAGTTTGAATCCGTCGTTGTCAACTGGTGCACGCCACAACGTGACTTGTGGAGAAATGTCAATTGGCAAAATTGAAGTCTCTGGAACTGCTGCTTCAACTGCAGATGACTTTCGCAGTGTCACTTGATCCCACGACACCACATGACCTTTCGGAGCCCACGATGTGTCGCGAGCCAATGTCCATGTCACAGAAAAGAACACTTCCGAAGCTTCGTGCGGAATGATGACCGGAATATCTACTTTCTCAGATGAGTCTGCAGCAATCTTTGGCACCGTGAGCTTGCCTGTCTTGGTAACAACGCCGTCCACAAGTAACTCCCATGTTGCTTTGTAACCAGACAAGTCTGAGAACCACTGTCGGTTACGAACAACCAAATGCGGGTCCTTGTTCCTGCTTTTCAATTCAACAGAAATAGGGCGATGTACCCATGCCAACTCACGCATCACAGGGTGCGGTGTCATGTCTGCATGAATGAGACCGTCTGCAACAAAGTTTCCATCGTTCGGGGTGTCACCGAATTGGCCACCATATGCAAGACGTGTTGTGCCGTTCGGCAAGCACTGTGTCAGCCCGTGGTCTTTCCATTCCCATACAAAACCACCCTGTAAGCCAGGAGTGTTTTCAAAGGCATCCCAATAATCAGCAAGCGAACCATTCGAGTTACCCATGGCATGGCTGTATTCGCACATAATCAGAGGGCGTGTGCCATCACCCGATTTTCCGTAGGCAACAATGTCGTCGATAGTGGAATACATGGGGCACACAATGTCTGACGACATGAGGCCACCATCTACCCAGCCAGCATGAAAGATTGCGCCTTCATAGTGAAGTGGGCGCGATGGGTCGTACGAACGGATCCATTGTGAGGCCGCGTCATGCACAGCGCCGTAACCCGCTTCGTTTCCGAGCGACCACATAATGATGCTCGGGTGATTCTTGTCGCGCTCCACCATGCGGCTGATGCGTGACATCCATGTGCTCCTGTATGCAGGGTCGTGGCACAAGCTGGTATTCCAGGCGTGGCTTTCTGCATTGGCTTCGTCGATGACATACAGACCCAATTCATCACACAAATCCAGAAGGCGTGAATCATTGGGGTAATGCGAACAACGAACGGCATTCACATTGTGCTGCTTCATCAACACAAGGTCTGCTCGCATGTCTTCGACATCAACAGCCTTGCCCTTGTCTGGGTGATGATCATGACGGTTGACACCACGAATCATGACTCGTTCACCGTTTATCAGCAAAGAACGTTTACGTACTTCCACACTGCGAAAGCCGGTGATGACAGGAACAACGTCCGTCACTTCCCCTGCCGGGTTTACCAATTGAACAATGAGGCGATATCGATTCGGGTTTTCTGCAGACCACAATTCAATCTTCGGAATATCCCACGAGATATCTGCAACATGCCCTGCGAAACATACGGCGAATCAAACCACGGCACATCTACTGAATGCGGAGTGCCAACACGTTTGCCAGCAAGTGTCTCAAGATGAGCTACTGCTTTCCATCCGCGCTGCAGTTTCTGTTCGTGCGGAACATTGAGGTGAACCTGTATGCCAAGAGTTCCTATAGGTGACGTGCGCAATGACTTACGAACAACACCCGCATTCACGCGCACATCATTTATGCCAATCATTGCCTGAGATGTGAGGAACACTTCACGATGCAGTCCTGCCATCCACCACTGATCTTGATCTTCCAGGTGACTTTGCGCCGAGAAGCGACACACCACGATTGCCAGATCATTCTTGCCACTCGTTAGTGCAGCAGAAATGTCATATTCACTCGGCAGCCGGCTATCTGTTCCGTACCCAACAAGGGTGCCGTTTACGTACACCATGTGCACACTTTCGGCTCCGCCGATGTGCAGAACCGTTCGGCGATCTTTCCAATTTTTCGCAACAGTGAATGTGGTGCGATGAACTGCAGTTGCAACTGTTGGCGGCAATGTTGGCGGGCGACCTTTCCATGGCATTTGCACATTGGTGTAATGCGGTTCATCACCGAGACCTGCAAGTGTCCAGTTTCCTGGCACTGAAATTGATGTCCATGATTTCGTGTCATCAGAAATTGCTGATGCAGGAACTTCATTCACATCTTCATAACGCTTGATCTTCCATTGACCATTCAATGACACAAACCAAGGACTAGTTGTACGGTCACCCTTACGCGCCGTGTCGAAATCTGTGTATGTGGTGTGTATGGAACGCATTGGGCGACGGTGCATCTGCACAATCTCAGGGTCAGCCCAAGGTTTGACAAAACTTGTATCAAAAATTGACATAACTACATCTTTCCACGCCGCCCTAGGACTACCGTTCTCCAGGTGATCAACCGACTTATTTCCTTTTTTACCGACCTATGGGCAATGGCCAAGCGCCATGTCCTACTGACTTCAGTTCTGGTTTTTCTTTGCCTGCTTTTCATCGGGATTTCGTACTTCATCGGGTTTGTCCAGATGTCAGTTCTGCTGGCCCCTATTGCGTTGATTGCATGGTGGATCATCACGAAGCGTGACCCAAAGACTGGCCGGGCCGAAGCGTTGACGGTTGTCTCCTCTATTGCAATTGCATTTGTTGCAGTGTTCGCACTAATTCAAGCTGTGCCCTACGGCCGTAGCCACACGAATGGGCCTATCACTGGAGAACCGAAATGGTCGTCGCCCGAAACTCGTGAACTAATGGTGCGTGCATGTTTCGGATGCCATTCAAACGAAGTGAAATACCCGTCATATGCGAATGTTGCACCCATCTCGTGGGCGATACAGAACCATGTTGACGAAGGTCGTTCAAAAGTGAACTATTCAGAATTCGCTACCAACTCTGAAGGTGCTGATGACACTATTGAAGTCATTCAAAATGGATTTATGCCGCCTTCGTATTACACAGCATTTGGTCGTCACCCAGAAGCAAAACTCACTACTGCTGAGATGAACACTCTCATTGCCGGGCTGAAGGCCACGCCTGGAATGGGAGATGGTGGCGGAAACTAAGAATTCCCAGAAGGCTTGCGCTTCAATACGCGTGAGCCCTTGACTTTGTTTGTTGCCTTCGAAGCCTGATCTTTTGCTATATCAAGAGTGCGTTCGGCCCAGGTGAATTCCTTCGCCAAAATTGCTAGTCCAGCAATAATCACAACAATGCCCGGGCCAGGCAGCACCAACATTGCAACCCCGGCCAACAGCACCACGCCACCGACTATGAGAATCACAAGTCGACGAAAATTGGTTCGAATGACACGAATCCATTCGAGTGGGTTATGTAGTCCATTGGCCATGCCAAATAATAGGTCAACCTATGGCTGCCATGAGTTCATGTCATAAGGTGAATGTCATGAGTTCGGCCAACAATACTGCATTGGCAAAAGCCTCGATCCCTACCCTCATTATCTGCCTTGCACAATTGACGGGTGACGAGAAATGGTTGCACGAACCCTTCCTTCCGAGACGCGACACAAACTTGTTTCACGATGAGACAGGCGGTCTCCCTGACGATGTGCAGGATGAAGTTCGCCGTGCCATGGCAACGGTTCTTGACGAGCTGAGTGCTGGCACACGTTCGGTGCCAACCGATATTGATAACGAACAGTTCGTCACAATGATGCGCACCTGTGTTGCAGAGCAAGTTGCTCCTGAATATGCACCAATGCTGCTGGAGGAACTGGGATTCGTTGACCGTGATGTGCACTGGTCTGGTGCCGTGCCGCCTGAATTGCCCACTGGCTTCCGTGTTTTGGTTATCGGATCTGGATTTGCCGGAATCTGTGCCGCTATCAAACTGGGCCAGCTTGGGATTCCGTACGTAGTTATTGAAAAGAACACAGATATTGGCGGAACGTGGTTTGCCAACAACTATCCCGAAGCCGGCGTTGACACCCCTAACCATTTCTACTCATATTCTTTTGCGCCGAATACACGCTGGAATAACTACTTCTCCAAGCGTGCAGAGATTTGGAAATACGCCCGTGATGTTGCTGAGCGCCACAACATTATTTCCAATATTTATTTTTCAACCGAAGTGTCTTCGTTGCAATGGAACAACGACAGCAATTCATGGAACGCAGTTATCGAATCAAACGGAACTGCACGAAGTGAAGATTTCTCTGTTGTCATCACAGCTGTTGGCCAGTTGAACAGACCAAACTTGGCACCTGCACGAGGTATTGAAAACTTCACAGGTTCGTGGTTCCATTCAGCTCACTGGGATCATTCTGTTGATCTTGCTGGCAAACGTGTCGCGGTAATAGGTACTGGTGCGAGCGCGATGCAATTCATGCGCACCGTCGCAGCATCTGCTGGGGAAGTAACCATCTACCAACGATCACCGCAATGGATTCGCCCTAGTTCTGACTACCACCGCACCGTTTCTGCTGACACCATGTGGCTACTAGAAAACGTTCCGTTCTACGCGCAGTGGTACCGCTTCGGTTTGTTCTGGCGATTCGGCGATGGTTTGTTGAACACATTGCGACGTGATCCTGAATGGCCGCACCCAGAGCGTTCCATGAACCGCCACAATGACCGCCATCGTCAACAGATGACTGAGTTTGTAGAGACTTCTCTAGAGGGTCGACCTGACCTGCTTGAGAAGTGCTTACCCACATACCCGCCGTATGGAAAACGCATCCTCATTGATAACGACTGGTACCCCACGTTGCGCCGCGACAACGTGCACCTCATTGCAGAAGGCGTCGACCATGTCACATCAACGGGAATTGTTGATTCATCAGGAACTACTACGGAATTTGACGTGATTATTTTGGCCACTGGCTTTCAAGCAGGGAATCTCTTATCCCCTATTGATATTCGTGGTCGCACCGGAACAGCACTGCGTGAAGTGTGGGGCACAGATAATCCGAAGGCATACCTTGGAATCACTGTTCCTGATTATCCGAATATGTTCATGTTGGTAGGCCCCAACACGTTTGTCGCGCACGGTGGAAGCATTATCTTCCAAGCGGAATGCGAAATGCGCTACATCACTGATTGTCTCGTAACCATGATTGAGAAACAGATTTCAAGTGTTGAGGTGAAGGGCGATATTCATGATGACTACAACGAACGTGTTGATGCTGAACACAACGAACTTGTGTGGGCGCATGCCGGATTAAACAGTTGGTACCGCAATGCCCAGGGCAGAGTGTTCTCGCCTATGCCGTGGCGGTTTGTTGACTATTGGAAAATGACACACGACTTTGATGAGTCTGAATATCTGGTGTCTTCGTGAGTAATCATTTCAATACCAATGGCGGTATCCATGAAATTCCGCTGCCGTCTGGAACTGGACGACTCTGGCTATGTGGCAAGCATTACATCGGACCAAATGTTGAAGAAGTTCTCGCAGAATGTGACAATGCAATTGCCGTGTGCTTGGTGCAAGAACACGAACTGGCAGACCGCTACCCGGCATACATTGAGTGGCACGAAACACATGCAGGCACCCGTGGCATTTGGAACCCCATTGATGACTTGTCGTATCCAGAATTTGATGAGATTTTCGAATTTGTCTCCGTATTGACTAACCATCTGAATAATGGACAATCACTAGTGGTGCACTGTGCAGCAGGAATTGGCAGAGCCGGCACTACAGGTACTGCCCTCTTGATGATGTTGGGCATGAATGCAACTGACGCACTGACTCAAATACGCGAGCACCGCCCAATGGCAGGGCCAGAAGCAGGAACTCAACGCAAATTCATTGAAGATCTTGCTGTTCACCTTGGTGCCTAGAAGGCTTCATCGGGCTGGGATAAACTAGACCAACATTGAAATCACACAATCACGTGTGCATAGTGCTGGAAGTATCATGAATATCCTCGTCGTGGGAGCTGGTGGAGTTGGGGCCTCAATGGCCTCCATTGCTGAGACTCGGGGGTTCTTTGACTCCTTTGTGTTGGCCGACATTTCGCGGGAGCGCGCGGAACAAGCGGTGGCCGAGCTTGATGATCCTGGAAAATTCTCTGCAGAAACTGTTGATGCTGGCGACGTGAAGGCGCTCATCGCGCTGATTACTCGCACAAAAGCTGACATCGTGATTAACGCATGTGACCCGCGATTCAATGAACCAATTTTTGAGGCATGTTTTACTGCGAAGTGCAACTACTTAGACATGGCCATGAACTTGAGCGTGCCACACCCAACGAACCCGTATGAAGAGGTTGGCGTCACGCTTGGTCATGCGCAGTTGGCAGCACATGATGAATGGAAAGAGCGTGGCCTTCTTGCACTGGTTGGAATGGGCGTTGAACCAGGCCTCAGCGACATCTTTGCGCGCTACGCCGCAGACCACTTGTTTGATGAAGTTCATGAAATGGGAGTGCGTGACGGATCTAACTTGTCAATTGACGGTTATGACTTTGCTCCAACATTTTCTATTTGGACCACCATTGAAGAATGTCTGAACCCGCCGATTATCTGGGAGAAAGATCGTGGTTTGTACACCACGGATTGTTTCAGCGAACCTGAAGTGTTCCACTTCCCCGCCGGCATCGGCCCTGTTGAATGCGTCAACGTAGAACACGAAGAAGTGCTGTTGATTCCACGTGAAGTGGACTGCAGTCGTGTCACATTCAAATACGGCCTTGGCGCTGAATTCATTGACTGGCTGAAAACGTTTGCATATTTGGGTCTCGACTCGAAAGAAAAGATTCAAGTTGGCAACGCATCTGTGTCACCACGTGACGTATTGGCAGCAGTACTACCGAACCCCGCAAAACTTGGTCACCTCATGCACGGTAAGACATGTGCCGGAACATGGGTACGTGGCATATATGACGGCGCACCACGCGAGGTCTACCTGTATCACGTTGCAGATAACGAAACCACAATGCGCGAGTGGGGTTCACAAGCAGTGTTGTGGCAAACAGCAGTGTGCCCAGTAGTCGCACTTGAGTTGTTAGCTAAGGGCGACTGGAAAGCAACTGGCGTTCACGGACCAGAACACTTCGATGCAGTTCCGTTCTTGAACCTGCTTGGTGATTACTCAACACATCACGGCATTCTGGAAATGGGTCCTGGAATGTGGCCAAGTCCGAAACCAACAGGACAACCTGGTTGGGACAGACCCGTACGTCGCGCAATTTTGCCTGCGTAACTAAACCAATAAGATTGGCCAATGGCCGTTCAACAAATAATCTCCCCTATTGACGGCTCTGTTGTCGCAGAACGAGAACTTGCTTCTGACTCTGCTGTTGATGCGGTGTTGACTGCCGCTCAGGCTGCCCAAACGGTGTGGCGTGCTACTGCAATTGCTGAACGCATTCGTTTATGTGAAGCAATGATTGTTCACCTTGAAACTTCAGTGGCTGACATCGCCACAGAAATCTCATGGCAGATGGGACGCCCTGTGCGATACACCCCAAATGAGATTTTGCGCGGGGCACAAGAGCGTGCGCGGTACATGATGTCGATAGCGACTGAAGAACTGGCTGATGTTTCGGTGCCTCCTGTTGATGGTTTCACTAAATACATCGAACGCACACCGGTTGGCACAGTACTGATTGTGGCACCGTGGAATTACCCGTATCTCACGGCCATCAACTCACTTATTCCTGCTTTGCTGGCTGGCAACACGGTCATTATGAAGCACGCATCGCAAACGTTGTTGTGCGCAGAACGATTCAGCGAAGCATGCGCCGCAGCCGGTTTTCCTGCTGGTGTTTTCCAACATATTCATGCAAGCCACAGTGCTGTTGAAAGAATGATCCAGGACTCTCGCATCAATTTCGTAGTGTTCACCGGCTCTGTGCAAGGTGGCGCCGCTATGGAACGCGCCGCAGCTGGGCGATTCATTGGTGTCGGCACCGAACTGGGCGGCAAAGACCCTTCATATGTTCGCCACGATGCTGACCTGGCACTTGCAATTAGCGAAAATGTTGACGGCGCATTCTTTAACTCTGGACAGAGTTGTTGCGGTATTGAACGCATCTACGTACATGACTCTGTCTATGACGCGTTTGTAGAAGGTTTCATTGATCTGACGAAGCAATATGTGCTCGGTAATCCGATGGACCCAGATACAACTATTGGGCCAATGGTCAATACGGCAGCCGCCACATTTGTTCGTGGTCAAGTATCAGCAGCCATAGCTAGCGGAGCCCGCGCTCTTGTTGACGAATCTCACTTTGCAGCTTCGCTTATTGGCACTGCCTACATGGGCCCAACTGTTTTGGTTGACGTTGATCATTCCATGAACATCATGCGTGAGGAATCATTTGGTCCAGTCATCGGCATCATGCGCGTACAGAACGACGATGAAGCGGTTGCGTTAATGAACGACTCCCCCTACGGACTGACTGCATGTATATGGACTCAAGACATCACAGCAGCCCAGACAGTTGGTCGGCACATTGAAACAGGCACAGTATTTATGAATCGCTGCGACTATGTTGACCCAACATTGGTGTGGAGCGGCGTAAAGGACACTGGTTCTGGCATTGCTCTGTCACGACTTGGCTTCGGGCCATACACCCGACCTAAGTCATTTCACTTGAAGCACAACTAGTTACAGTGTGATTGCAATGCGATGCGCTATGTGACGTGAGCTAGTACCGACGCGCAGTTCGATATTGCCCTTCCACTGTGTCCAAGCAGATGTCTCAGGGTCCCACGTGCGGTATGCATCGGGGTCAAGATCAACATGAAGCATCGTGGTGCCGTTGGCAGCAACTTTCACACGTGCATAACCGACCAGCTTCTGGTCTGGTTCGTCGCTAGGAAGTCCAGCGCGGTCTTTGCGATGCGCATACACCTGCACTACTTGTACGCCAGCACGGGCTGAGTTATTTCGTACTGCTACATCAACGCCATGTGTTCCAGACTTCGACGCGTCAATAATTTGCACGTCTGCGTAACCGAGACCGAAACCAAATGGGTACAGCGGCTCGCGCCCAACGGTGTCGTACCAGCGATACCCAATGAGTCGGCCTTCAAGGTATTTCGCAACACCATTACGTCCAGGGTGATGTTCAAACGCAGGAGTGTCTTCCAAGCGACGCGGAAGTGTGACAGGAAGTCGACCTGATGGTTCAACATCGCCCACTAAGAGATCTACGAGCGCATCGCCAAACTCTTGGCCGGGGAACCAAGCGTAAATAACTGCTTCCACTTCGTCGAGCCACGGCATCGAAACTGGAGAGCCTGCGTTGACAATAACAATGGTGCGTTTGCTGACCTTTGCAACTTCAGAAATCAATTGATCTTGTTCGCCTGGCAACGCAATTGTGTCGCGATCCCAACCTTCACTCTCCCAATCATCATTAGTACCCACTACAACGATGCTGACATCGCACTTCGCAGCAAGAGTGACTGCTTCTTCCATCATGTTTTCGCGTTGTGGCGGTATTGCACCGATAGACAAACCGCTCAGACCAGCACCCGTCGGTGTATGTCGCACTTCGACGACGAACGAATATGTGCGTCCTGCTTCCAAATCGATAGTCACTACTGTTTCGGGCTTTCCCATTCCGAAAAATGATCCACCGCGCGGAACATCCACATTGTCAAGAACTACAGCACCGTCGATGATGACGCGTACTGGTGCAACTGACTCGATACCAAACGCCCATTCACCGGTCTGGTCAGGGGTCAACTGAGCTGCCAAGCGCGCACCAAAAGCGAAGTTAGGTTCATGACGATTTAGTGGGTCACCTGCCCACAAAAGCCTAAATACTCCAGTGGTTCCCGCCTCTGCGGGGACAGCCAGTGCATCATCCAGTTCAGCTGGGTCACGGTAATAGTCGAGTGAAACGTTTTGTAGAAGTCGTGCGTCAAGCTCAGGCAACTTCTTATTGATATTGCAACCAGCTGAATGTTCAATGCGTACGGACGAACCGAGCCGCCCCGTGATTGCGTCAAGCGGATGTGACACGCGGGTAGGAGTTACGTGAGCACTTCCGCCGCCCTGCACCATGCCACGTGAAGCGTTAGGTCCGAGAACTGCGATTGAGGTGACGCCTCGCACGTCAAGTGGTAACACTGGCGTGCCGCCGACACTTTCATTACGCAATAACACCATTGCTGATGATGAGGCGCGACGCAATGTGGCCATGTCATCAGCATCGGTACGAGAAATTTCTGGCTTGGGTGGCACATCAGTTCCACCTGTACGTTCCATCAGGTTGAGAATGTTTCGTGCACAATCACGAACAAGGTCCGCAGATACTTCTCCGCGTTCAACCGCCGCCACCAAAGCGTCTCCGCGATGCAATGTAGGGCCTGGCATTTCCAGGTCTAGTCCAGCCACTACGCCTTCGGCTGTTGAGTGCAAGCCGAACCAGTCGCTGACCACCATTCCATCAAACTTCCACTCACCGCGCAAGACATCGCGCAGCAACCATGTGGAATCTGCTGCATACGGGCCGTTGATGCGGTTATAGCTAGTCATAATTGACATCACGTGCGCATCGCGCACAGCATGTTCGAACGGCAACAAATACATTTCACGCAATGTGCGCTCATCAATTTGAGAATCGATGGTCATGCGTTCAAATTCGGTGTCATTGCCCACAAAGTGTTTGATGCAGCTTGCAACGCCCTGCGATTGAACGCCCAACACATACTCACGAGCAGTAATTGCTGTGAGATACGGATCTTCGCTCATGCATTCAAAGTTGCGACCTCCAACTGGTGTGCGATGCAAGTTGATAGTGGGAGCAAGGTGCACACGTGCGCCCTTGGCCACTACTTCACGACCCAGTAACTCTCCGATGTCGCGAACAAGTGCTGTATCCCATGATGCTGCAATTGCGGTACCGCAGGGAACGTTCAAAGATGATGGGCCATCGAACTTGCTGCCGCGCACGCCGCCTGGACCGTCGCTGACCCGCATCTTTTCTAGACCGATGCGATCGTTTGGCACCGTGTTCCACATGTTGCGACCAGCCAGCAGAGACACCTGCTCAGCGAGTGACATTTGGTCAAGAAGTTGCTCTACGTGCTTGCTCATCACGCAAGATTAGCGGTGATGACTGAGAAAGGCCTTGGTGTGGTTTCGTCCTGAATTCACCATGAAATCAAGGTCATCCTGCACCAAATCAAATGTGGTGGTTCCCACATAGTCAGTATCAATTGGCACGATGCGGTCACGGTCGCCAAGGCCCTGATTTGCACGTGTGAGGTCGCGGGTTACCGCTTCCAGCATGTTCAAGGCAAACTCCAACATGTTCTTTGGTGGACGTGCAGGAAATCCGACCAATTGTGTGGTGACGTCAAGCCCGATGGACTCAAGGAACGCCAACACTTCACCGAAATCAATTGCGTCATCGCCTGCCACATTCATGCGGTCAAAGATGTCGCCAGGTGATGTTGTTCCAAAGATGGTGGTGAGTTCTTCAGTGCTGAGTCCCCCACTTGCAATTGCCGCGTGTAATTCAGCACGAGTGATACGACCATCTGAGTCGGTGTCAAACGCATCGAAATGGTCGAGCAACTTCTGCACTGGCGCTTGCATCTGGTGACCCTTTGCCTTCTCGATTTCCTTTTCAGTAAAATCAAGGGCTGTTTTTGTACCGGGTCGTGTTGGGGTCGCTGTTTGATCCATCCAGCCACGTGTGATGTCAGCTTCTTCAGCCGATACCAATGTGAATCCGAGAGTGTGAGGATTATTCGGACTAAATCGTGACGACCGCGGGTAATGCTCACTTGCATGTTCAAGCGGACGCATGCGACGAAGGAAGGAGTCTTTCGCATCCATCGACAGCCACCAGCCATCAAATACGTGAATGGGGTTGTTGCACAGCAACCCACCATCGACATACACCTCAGGTTCATTACCAAGAACACGGTCAAGACCTGGAACAAGGTTGATGGGTTGCAACATCACAGGCAGCGACATTGACATGCGCGTTGCAACTCGAACAGGCATATTCGGCGTTGTCTTGATGTGGCAATACTCAGTCATCATGCGCGACACATTGGTAACCGGAATGCACAGTTCGCGGCCACAGCGCTCGAACAACTGCGCAAACGTGATATCAGCACTTCCCGTTGTGTCAAGCAAAATTGAACCTAAGAAGTCGTACAACTTTTGACCCGGGTGCATTCCGCGCCGACGAGCCGCGCGAGCAAACGACCGGAATTGTCCACCAGAACCATCCTTTGCAACAGCTTCAAAATCTGCTGGCACTTTTTCCAACATGTAGGCAGTTGAACAACCAGTTGCTGCGAGCAATGCAAACATGCTTCCCACACTGGTACCCGCAACTCGCTGAATGTTGTGTGGGTAAATGCCTTCTTCTTCCAACACTTGCAGTGCGCCGATGTAGCAGTATCCCTTTGCTCCCCCGCCCTCGAAGGTGAGGTTATGAATGCGCGACGTACGTTGTGCCTCGGGCAATGGCTTTTGTGTTTTGATACGAACCGAATCAATTGGCGGCAGCGGCTGAGGCGCCACACTTGCCTGCATCATTACTGAGGTGTTCTTAGCCATATCTCAACTGTAGTGACCCACAGATAGGGACTTTCCCAGTAGCCCCGTAGGCTCGTTGAGTGTCTGAATCACCTGAAATCCTGAGCGAAGCGGCCACTCGGCGCACATTCGCCATTATTTCCCACCCCGACGCAGGCAAGACCACCCTTACCGAGAAGTTCCTCTTATATGCGGGTGCAATCCAGACCGGTGGAGCAGTAAAGGCACGTGGCGATCGGCGTGCCGCGACGTCTGACTGGATAGCGATGGAACGCCAGCGTGGAATTTCTATTTCCTCCACCGTGTTGCAGTTTCCATATCGCGATTGTGTGTTTAATCTTCTCGACACTCCAGGTCACCGTGACTTCTCTGAAGACACATACCGAGTGTTGTCTGCAGTTGATGCAGTGATCATGGTGCTTGACGTTGCAAAAGGTATCGAGCCACAGACATTGAAATTATTTGAAGTGTGTCGCGCACAAAATCTTCCAGTAATTACGTTTTTCAATAAGTACGACAGACCCGGCCGTGACCCATGGCCAGTTGGTCAGTCTGGTGATTTCCGCGGAGTTATTGATCGTCGCACTGGCGACTTCGTTCGGTTCACTCGCGTTGCACGCGGGTCGTCTATTGCACCTGAAGAAATTGTGAGTCCCGAACAAGCAGCAATTGATGAAGGCCCAGCGTGGAAGCAAGCACTTGACGGATGCGGACTTCTTGATGCAATTGGTGCCGATGTCGATATTGAAAGTTTCCTTGCCGGAAAAAGCACACCCGTGTTTGTGGGTTCTGCAATCACCAACTTTGGTGTGCAAATGCTTCTCGACGCAGTTGTCGATCTTGTACCGGCTCCTGCGCCACGCAATGACGTTGACGGCAACCCTCGCCCACTAGAAGCAGACTTCGCCGCTTTCATTTTC
>JAPKZY010000003.1 GCA_026393535.1 Actinomycetota bacterium
CTGATTGCAATGGTATTCACCGATGCAAAAGTTGAGCCACAGAAATTAAACGACATTTTTCGAAGCGTCATCAACAAAACGCTCAACTGCGTGTCAGTAGATACCGATACAAGTACTAGCGACACCGCAATTGTATTGGCAAGTGGCGCAGCCGGAACAGTTTCAGACGATGCCCTCACAGCCGCTCTGCAATCAGTTCTTCTTGATCTCACTAAAGCCATTGCACGTGATGGCGAGGGCGCCGAAACTCTCATTGAAGTCACGGTTGATAATGCTCGCGACGCAGAACAAGCAAAGACCGTGGCCAAATCCATCGTCAACTCACCGCTTGTCAAAACTGCTGTGCATGGCGCAGACCCAAACTGGGGTCGCGTTGCAATGGCTATTGGCAAATGCAGTCAATACACAGACATTGATCAGGAAAAAGTTGTTATCCGGTTCGGCACACAAGAGGTGTACCCCACTCGTGTTGATGATTCAGGTCTTGCTCAACTCAGTCAGTACATGCGTGGCGATGACGTCACTATCCATGTGTCACTGCAGACCGGGTCCGCAACCGCCATCGTGTGGGGCTGTGACCTCACCGACGGATACGTACGTATCAACGCCGACTACACTACGTAGCTATGAGTACCGTTCGGTCTGTACACCGTTCTCCCATTCATGGATTCTCAAAAGAATCCGCCGACTCCATCACATTGCTCACCGGCCTCGGAGTAGAAGGTGATGCCCATTGCGGAGAGCTAGTAAAACATCGATCACGAGTAGCCGCGAACCCATCACAACCAAACCTGAGACAGGTGCATCTAATGATGGGCGAAACTCTTGATAGCGAGAAAGTTCCTGATGGCGAACTCGGAGAGAACATCACAACGTTTGGAATTGATCTTCATGCCCTGCCAACAGGAACACTGATGTCTATTGGTGATTCAGTTATTGAACTCACCGGGCTGCGCAACCCGTGTGCCCAGATCAATACGTATCGCGATGGACTACTGTCAGCTTTTCGTTCAGAGAGTCTTGCCGGCGAAATTATCCGACGCGCCGGCATTATGGCCATCGTTACAAATGGGGGCACCATTTGTGTTGGGGACGAAATTCACATCACAACCCCTCATGGCAAATCAGAGCCGCTTCGGCCTGTGTAGTTAACGCGCGCTGAGGTATTCGAAGATTCGTTCGCGATACGGCGCAATGCTCTTGTACTGCGCAACATCTTCGGGAATCTTGTTAATGATGTCGCCAATTCCGTGCACGAGTTCGTAATCCCGTGCAACAAAGTCACTTAGCTTCTCAACAAACGTGCGAATTGTAAAAAGGATTGCGCCAGTCTCAGGCAAGCGGCGCAAGGTTTGCCATTCAGTTCGAAACCACATGTCAGCAATATCCATATCCGGCGTATGGGGCGGACTATCAGGCTGAAAGAGTGCTGGATGGTTACTGATTCCCCAATTGGTGCGCCACATTGATTTTTCAACGTTCAATCGTTTCAGTACTGCGTTCACGGGCGAATCAAGATCTATGTCGTACCGAGCAACAGGCACGTGAATAGACGCCATGGTGCCACCGATCTTTTCGGCAAGCCGCCACCGATTCGGAGAACACAACACTGCAGCTACTAGTCGAGGCATTCCGTCAGCATCAGGCATCAGGATGCACAAATCATCAGCAACACACAATGCCGCTTCAACTAGCGCTTCAACGCCGCGTGCACTTGTAGGTGCAACCCCAATTGAACTCATGACGCCGCGCGCAACTTCTTCGCATGCCTCTTCTGCACCTGGAAGGCACGCCACAACTTCATCGCGACGTTCATCAATTAACGAACGTTTCATCTCAATGGTGGGCGACCAATCATCGTCATGAGTTGACACCCATTGATCAATACCTAAAGCGCGAGCCGCAACGCGCAACCGCGCCGCGTCGGCAGGCACAGGTAAATACGAATCAGGAATGGCTACAGAACGACGAAACCCCGAGCCGGAGCTCGGGGAAACGTGCAAAGTTATTGGTTGCCGGTCAAACGGCGTAAATGGGTCGTTATGAAAAACGATGCTCACTTAGGCGGCATACGAATGCCACCATCAACTCTGATGGTTTCAGCATTCATGTAGCTGTTCGTGATGCACTCAAGAACCATTGAAGCCAACTGGTCTGGACGACCAAGCTTCTGAGGGAACAACACTCCCTTTTGTAGTTGGGCCTTGAAAGCCTCGCTCTGATCACCTTGTCCATAGATCGGTGTGTCAATGAGTCCCGGAGCAACAGTGTTCACACGAATACCAGATGCTGACAAGTCACGAGCAATAGGAAGTGTCATACCGACAACTCCGCCCTTAGACGCAGAGTACGCATTCTGGCCAATTTGGCCATCGAATGCTGCAACAGATGCGATATTGACAATTGCGCCGCGCTCGCCATCTTCCAACGGCTCTGTTTGGCTCATTGCAGTTGCTGCA
>JAPKZY010000029.1 GCA_026393535.1 Actinomycetota bacterium
GCGCGATGAAGCCGCATCACAACAGTTCATCTCTTGGGCTCGCCTTCCGTTTCAATTCCTCTTTATATGGGCTGCTTGGTCCATCATTCAGTCACACTCAGCAGATGATCGCCCTGCAATGCCAGGCGATGTCGCATAACTATTGGTCGCTCGGCATTCTCGTCGGTACAGTTAAGTTCCTGCCCAGGTAGCTCAGTCGGTAGAGCAACGCACTCGTAATGCGTAGGTCAGGGGTTCGATTCCCCTCTTGGGCTCCAGTTGCAACAGACGTTTCTATCAACCTGTTCATAGGTATAGGGTTGGTAGAGTTCTCACATGTCAGATGAAACCGCATTACCTGGTTTTCCTACTGCGCCGCCGCCGCCACCTCCGCCACGAGGTCAGAAGAAACGTAGATCTCCGCTTGTGCTTGGTGGAATGATTTTTGGAATTTCCCCTCTGCTCTTCAGTCTTGTGGCATCAATTTTCGTTGACGATGCACTAAACGAAAGCACAGCCCTTGGCTCTACTCCCTTGCTGATGTTTCTCACTTTGCCAATCGGCTTTGTCATCGTCATGGTCGGCCTCACCACTGGCGCTCGCGACATGGGAAATCAGAACCGATAATTCCGAAGCTTCAATTCAATACGAGATCTACTTTCCACTCGTAATGCGTAGGTCAGGGGTTCGATTCCCCTCTTGGGCTCCATTCAATTTTTCGCACATTGACGAAGTGATGCCCGTCACAACAAGTTAAGGGTTTATCCAATTCTTGGTAAACCCACTGCTAATAATCAGAATTTGGCTGACTTCGTGTGCTCGGCATGCCTATCCGGAAATTGTGAGTAACACACAAACCCTTTCGCCCCAAACAATTAACAACAACGCCGTTGATCAAAACCCACTTCGCCGCGGCGCAACAGTAGTTGGCTTGCTTTCTATCGCGCTCATTCACGTTCTCGACCTTCCCGGTAAATGGGCAGAGACTCGTTACCTCGGTGTTGGATACGTACTTGTTATTGCCGCTTCTTTAGTTCTTGCAGAAATCATTTCAACACGAAATGACAAGCGCGCAATGTACGCAAGCGCAGCTCTCGCCATTGCAGTCCTTGCTGGGTTTATTATCAATCGCACCGTTGGTATGCCAAGGGCAATGGAAGATATTGGTAACTGGGGCGAACCTTTGGGACTTGCTTCACTCTTTGTGGAAGCAATCACAGTCTGGGTTACAGTCCGCGGCGCTCTAGAAATGCACCGTCGCAAGTAGACCACTAGGCTTCACTACATCATGTTGAAGCGTTTAGTGCCAGTTGTCCTTTTATTGCTGACGGCATGCGGTGGATCATCTGTATCATCTAATGCGGCTGACTCAAGTGTTGTGGCAACTTCAACGACGATTCCTGCGACAACAAGTACCGTCGCAGAAATATTCAATCCGACTTCGGGCGAAAAGGCAGTCACTTGCGACAACAAGGCAGTAGGCGCAAGTTACGGCGAAAAAGTGAAGCTCGAGTTCTGCACCACCACGTGGGCCATGGGTGACACAGACCAAGACACATGGAACTGCCCGAAGGAAGGGTGTGCGCAGACTCGCCTGTATCACCTCGTCGATACCAAGTGGACATCCCCTGCAATCTGCAGGCGCGACAAGCCACTGACCCGATTCGCTCTGAGTTGCTACGTACCAAATGCAGGACCAGCCACATTGGCCGAGATTCCACCGAAAGATGTTGCATGCATCATTTGGCAAACCAATAAGTCGCTGACATACGTAGAAGAAACCGGATGCACGCCCAGTAAAGGCGACATCAATGTTTCGCTCTCTGCTGAATGCACAGGGTATTTTGCGGCTGTGTCTCTTCCATTAGAGAAGTGCGATACAGGCGGTGCAGTCACTGTGATGCAGAAACAATTGCGAGCTGCTGGATACTCAGTCAGTGTTGATGGCTATTTCGGACCAGCAATGGCGAAAGCCGTGTATGCGTTTCAAGGTAAAAAGGGTCTTCAGCAATTAGGCATCATTGATTCCGCTACATGGGATGCCTTATCGCCTAGAGCATTCCCAGGCTGACCCATGTCGCCTGCCGTTGAACTTGCACATCAAAACGCTGTCGATCAGGGTAAAGATTTCTATACAGACCCTGAAACTGGGCTGATGGTCATGACTGCCTTGTATTTAAGGAAACGTGAATTCTGCTGCGCAAATATCTGTCGTCATTGTCCGTTTGGTCACGACGGCAAAGCGCACAGTGACACAATATAGAGATGTCCTCCCCCGCTATTAAGCGTGAAGTCACTGGCCTGAGCGCCACAGTTGTAATCACAGTTGCATCTGTATTCATGATGTATGCCCGAAATCAACGTTTCTTTTATCGCGATGATGTCGAACATCAGCACATGGGCGTATTCACTGCATTGCATCACAACGGCTACGGGATCAATGCACTTGGTGGATTCCACAAGTCGTGGTTCCTGTCACTCATCACTGGTGAAGTGCAATTTGGGGTGTTTAACCCGGTCAGCCGTGTGCGCGACCTGATCGCAGCCTCTGGCGACAACTTGGCCCGTAGCGCAATGTTGATTGCGTTGATGTACTTAGTGATTGCCGCAATTGGTGCATACGTAGCAGCCCGAGCACTTGCCATTTCGCCATCCATGTCTGTTGCTGCATCATTGTTCTGCACGTTCAATGTGCACCTTCTCTATTGGGATGCAAGTAGCTGGACACCGGCCCTGATTGGCTTTTCGTGGTTCGTATGGTTTGTTGCTGCAGTGTGGTGGACCCGTCACTCGATTCGATTCGCGCCGTTTATTCCCATTGCTGGGTATTTGCTTGTTAGCGCTGGCTGGCCCCACGCCATGATTGCTGGCGGTGTTGTTGCCTTAATCGTTGGTCTCGAGCAATTGTTCACACGTACATGGCGCACTCGCGAAGCACTTATTTACACAGCAGCATGCGTGACCACTGCGTTGGTGTCTTCACCAGTGTGGGTGACAGCGCAAGTGTTTGCAGAATGGGCAGCACGTGCACCTCACGGACTATTCAACGACGGATTTCTCACACATCAACTTGATGCATTGGTGTTGTCGTTTTCGCCGTTCGTGCAGCCGTATGTTGATGGTTTTGCCGGACAGGGGTTTATGTTCGAACCCGTCACATACATCACGTGGATCTTGCCGCTAGCGGTCTACTGGGTTGTTACTTCTCAAACTGTTCGTCGCATAGTGCGTGTTGACGCAATTGTTGCAGGCATTGTCAGTGTTGGAATGTTGGGGCCAAGCATTCTTGGCCCGACACGTTGGCCATTTCGCTTTCAACCGTTTGCTGCATTCCTTGTTGTAATGGTGGCTATGCGTGCCCTGCAAGCTGCACCTTCTACCGGTTCCACTCGCACTCGGTTTGAACAATCATGGCGATGGATTACACCAGTTGTATGGCTAGCTCTTACTGCATTGCGGCCTCGATTAATCCCGATGCTGTTGACAGCATTGTTGTTTATTGCAATTCCAATCGCGCACCACATATTCATTACGTATGGTCAGCGTGTTTTTGCGCCGCTATTAGTTGTGTCAATTGTTGCAACTACCGGATGGTTGATGTTCGCAAGTCCGTCACCAGCAATGCCTGGTGATCGCAATGCTCCTGCCTCGCGTGCAGCAATTGCGAACCAGTACTCAGTGCTGTCGGGCCATCGCGTATTTGTTCTGCAGTCAGACTTAGCCGGGGCGATGACTATTGAACGTAAACGTGGTCGCTTCCGTTTAGTTCCGAATGCCCCTGGTGCGGTTACCGCAACAGAAATGGCAGATGGAAACGTTATTCAGGCAGCAAATATTGATGCTGAATTCGTCACGGGTTATTCCGCCATGCCTCACGAAGGACTGGAAAATCTCCTGCAAACACGGGTGTTTGGGTGGTCTAGTGAAGGTACTGCGCCAGCATTGTTCACAGTCGAACCCACTACGAGTAAGACATGGATAGAACTAATGGGCATCACCGCCATCATGGTGCAACGCGGACAGCAACAACAATGGTTCGATGCTGCGGTGCACACTGGCTGGACCGTGTCGTATGAACAACCAGCGTGGGTGCTCTACACAAATACTGCCGCGTCTTCACGCAACGTTGTCTCCTACCGCGACGCCGGAGTGGTTGTCACGGAGACCGCAGGCCGCGCATCAATCACGTCATCAACTGGTGGAAAAGTATTGCTATCGCGCCCCATCACGCCTGGCATGAATATTACGGTTGGTGGAAAAGCAGTTTCATTTACTGGATTAGCCGGAGCGATGCCAATGATCACTGTTCCCTCTGGAGTCACAGGAGACATCGCAGTGAGTTTCAGTCTGCCGCATGGCAGTTTTATTCTTGCCACGATTATTGCAGGATTACTGATGCTGATTGCATTGTGTGTGCTGGCAGTACGCCAACGCACATCACTGACTTAAGTCAGCGCTAACCGCACAAATTGTTCAGAGGATACATTCACCTGATGCAATGCAACACGTAGTTTCGTATTGCTTTGCATAGCCCCAGAATGGCAACAAGTCGCCTACCATAATTGGACCGAGAATAGATCTTTGCGATTTTTTCAAGAGACCGGATGCACTGCGTTATACCTACGCAAGCGTCAATATTGCTGTGGCAATATCTGCAGACATTGTCCATTTGATCACGACGGAAAATTACACACGTAATTTTCTATTCGGGCGTTACGTACGCAGCCGTTATCCCGCCGTCAATAATGAGCGATTGTCCTGTCATCCACGACGATTCATCAGAAGCTAAGAACAAAGCGCCGTTTGCAATTTCCTCTGGTTGGCCAAAACGACCCATTGGAATATGCACAAGTCGACGATTTCTTTTTTCATCGTTGTCTAAAAATGCTGCGAGCAATGGGGTCATGACAGGGCCAGGACATAATGCATTAGCCCGGATACCTTTACGCGCATAGATAACCGCGATCTCGCGGGTCATTGCGAGCACCGCTCCCTTGGAAGCGGTGTATGCCACTTGTGGAGTAGCAGCACCCATATGGGCTACAAATGATGCAACATTGATAATGGAACCTTTGCCTTGTTCAAGCATTGTGGGAATCGCGTACTTACACCCAAGGAGTACACCCTTCACATTGATATCCATTGTTCGCTGATACGTATCAACTGACGTTGTCACTGGGTTGTCATCATCACCGATCATGACACCGGCGTTGTTGTACAACACATCAACAGAGCCAAATGTTGAGAGAGTAAATGCAACAGTCTCTTTCCACGACTCTTCACTTGTGACATCTAGTTTGATGTACGCCGCTGTTCCACCGGTTTGTGCAACAGCTGACACAGTGTCTGTGCCATCCGTGATATCAGCAACAACAACTCGCGAACCTTCAGCAGCAAATTTTAGTGCGGCCACGCGACCAAGACCGCTTGCAGCTCCAGTAATGATTGTGACTTTGCCATCTAAGCGAGCCATGGTGTGATTCCTTTTTTACGAGCGCTCAAAGTAGCGCGTGAGTTCCCAGTCGGACACATGTTGGTTGTACGCAGCCCACTCTGCTTTTGCAGAAGTAAGAATGTGGTGGTGCACGTCGTGACCAAAACATTCCAATGCAATGGCGCTCTGTTCCCAGTATTGAATTGCTTCAAGTAGGTTCGACGGTATGCGCTGCACAGAAGTGTTTTCGTATCCGTTACCAACAAAGGGTGCTTCCAATTCCAACTTGTGGCGAATGCCGTACATGCCGCCAGCAATCGTGCCCGCAAACGCCATATAACTATTTGCATCAGCACCGGGGATACGACTCTCCACCCGTTGAGCCGAACCGTGCCCTACTACGCGCAAACCCAATGTGCGGTTATCGGTTCCCCATGCAATAGCGGTTGGGGCCCACGAGTCAGGTTGAAAACGTCGATAACTGTTTACTGTTGGGGCCCACAGCAAACTGAAATCTCGGGCTGTTGCTAATAGGCCGGCGATGTATTGAGAAAAAATTTCTGGAATTGAATCACTGGCAAATGCTGCAGTGTTGTCAGACATATTCCACAAACTGGAATGCACATGGCACGACGAGCCCGTTTCAGAAAAGTTCCATTTGGCCATGAAGCTAACTGAGCGACCGTGAGATGCCGCAATTTCTTTCGCCGCCGACTTATACAGCAAGTTGCGATCTGCCATTTCTAAAGCTTCCGTGTAACGAAGATTGACTTCGTGCTGTCCACGACCCGCCTCGCCTTTTGAACATTCGACAGGGATGCCACATGCATCAAGATTGCGCCGAATTTCACCAATCACGTACTCATCGAAAGTGGTTTGCACTATTTGATAGTCCTGCATCCACGGTGAATGAGGAGATAACTCTCGATAGCCCTTGTCGTATGCCTCGCGGTACGATTCATGAAATAGATAAAACTCAATTTCACTGCCCACCTTGGGGATGAAACCGGCTGCAGTAGCAACTGCAACTTGATCACGCAATATTTGCCGAGGCGACACTGCAACAGGTTTCTTCGTACGTGGATCATACAGATCAGCGAGTACTAATGCGGTCTTTGTTTGCCACGGCAAAATTCGAACAGTGTTCCAATCGGGCATTGCAACCATGTCGCCGTACCCTCGTTCATAACTTGCAAACTCAAAATTGGGTAACGCATTGTCGTCCATATCAGTGGCCACTAGATAATTACAATTTTCTGTTCCGTGATCAGCGACGTCTTCAAGAAAAAACCACCCAGTCATTCGCTTTCCAACGACACGACCTTGCAAGTCAGGAAAGGCAACGATGACGGTGTCAACGAGGCCTTCAGAAATTGCCAGTGCAAGATCGCCTCGAGAAAGTGTTGACTCATTCATTTATGTCAACGCCAGTCGTTCAAATTGCTCTGACGGTGCATTCACCTGATGTAAAGCGACACGAAGCAATTCTTCAGCATCTTTTGCAATGCTGTCGTCAATGCGGTTCACAGTTTCGTCGGGGTCTTCACCGCGGTGAAACATCATGGTTTCGTACTGTTTTGCATAGCCCCAGAACGGCAATAAGTCCCCTTCACGGAATGGCTGACGAATAACAGGAACCGTGCTGCCTGGCATGTAATCAAGAACAGCACGTGAATCGGGCATTGGCATTTTGAAATCTGGCATCGAACCAATGGGCATTGTGCTCCATCTGTTTGACCACATTGTTTGTGGCATGTTGATGCCTTGTGGTCCGCGTGTGTAGCGCCATTCGTTTGTTACTAATTGCACTTCGCGGCCCCACACGCCAGTCAGCAACCAATCGCGCACTTGTGTTGAAGTGCCATTCAGCAATGGAACAAGCGATGAACCGTGTGCTGTGTGTTTGATTGGCGCATCAAAAATATCTGCAAGCGTTGCGTGGATATCTGTTGACGTGGTGAGTGCATCATTCGTAGCCGGAGCAACTCCGGGCCATGCAATGAACATAGGTATATGGCCGAGTGGTTTGTACACCGGGATGCCGGGCTTTCCCCATGCATCACGGTCGTAAACATCTTTGTCACCCAAGTAATGACCATGGTCGGTGCACAACACCACCACAGTGTCTTCCCATGCATTTGTTGCATCAAGAGAATCAAGTACTTTGCCCAACCAGTGATCAATCATTGACAATTTGCCGCCATATTGCGCACGTATTTGTACGGCGTCACGTTCAGTGAGAACACCTTCTTTAATGGCATCAACTGCATACGGAGGCCACACCATATGGTCGCCTTCCCATGTGTCGTCATAGCGATCAGCCCAACGAGCAGGAGTATCAAATGGTTCATGTGGGTCGAACTCATCAACGAACAAAAAGAATCGCTCGCCTTGTGCACGATGCACTGGCGCATCTTCTAACAACCACCGAGCAGTTGCTTGCATGGTGCGAGGACCTGGGAAATCTTCTTCACCTTTGAAGAAGCCGCGTGAGTTGTCGTAATGAGTATGTCCGCGACCAAACGATGGCGCACCCAACCACGAAGCATCTTGTCGTGTCTTCCATGCGTCGCTTTCATGACCGCGTTCATAACTCCATGCTGTGAAGTCAGTGTGATAATTCTCACCGCCAACTTCAAACAAATGTGGGTGGTCAGTAATTAGTTGAGTAACCACTCCGGCGCGACGCAATGAAACCGTGATCGGTTCTTCCCACAACTCAATAGAACCCCATGGCTTCCACAAGAAATCCCATGCGCCGACCAAAATGTCATGTCGCGCAGGAATGCACGGCAGTGAACCGGTGTGATGGTTTGTGAAGCGAACGGAACGCGCCGCCAAACGATCAAGGTTTGGTGTATCGAAATTGCCGCCGCCGTATGCGCCAAGTTCATGGCGATTCAAACTGTCGAGAAGTAGAACAACAACGTTCTTTGGTGACGCAATCATGAAGCGACTCCGGCGAACACTGTGTTTAGCCATTCCATCGTGGTAGAAAACATCACATCGTGACTTTTTGCTAACAAATGATCATCTCCGTGCATCACATGTAAGTCTCCCGTACCAGCGATGGCTCGTACAACTTCACTTGCCTCGAGAGGCAATATGGAGTCGCTGTCGCCGTGAAACATCAATAACGGCGTGGAATGAAGCCCGCCGGCAATTTCACAACCAGCCGACTGTGTTGCAAATGTGACAACACCGCACACCATTTCAGACAATCCGACTGCCACGCGAATGGCAACTGCTCCGCCAAAACTGTGCCCCATAATGACCACTGCATCAGCACCGCTACCCACAAGTAACTGCACGGCGGCTGCGGTATCAACACAACATGAATCCATGTCGTTCGGTTTGCGATAACTGAGACGTATAGAAGGAACACCTACTGCGACAAGCGCTTCGCCTAATGCATGAAACAAACTGTCGCCAGGCCCCAGGGTTCCGCCCATAGCGCCGCCCACCATGACGACGCCCACCTTTTGCGCATTGCCATCTGGCTCATGCCACAAAAGTGACAAAAGACCACGCCGCGTATACATCTCGACCTGGCGCAGGTTTTGCCCAAGAATGGCCTGCTGGCTCGCCATTATTCCCAATGCGTCAAGTGGGGTTTCGGGTCTGTCCTGACCGTTTTCATTGTCTGCCATGTGGGTACCCTAGTAAGTACATGACGAACACAAAGACACAGGCAGATCCCACCAGTGAGCTCGATCTCGAGGTCGCTGGGCGTATCGGAAGAGCATGGCGCGAAATTCGCCGTGGGGCAACCGCGAGCCAGGCTCGCGACGCCATCTTTGGCATCGGCGGAAGTGCAATCGAGCCAGGCCAAATGGACGCACTGGAACTTCTCGTCACTGTGGAATCGTGTCGCATGGGCGACCTAGCCGAATACCTTCGCATAGACCCCAGCACTGCAACACGTGCAGTACAACGCCTTATTAAAGACAACTTGGCTGAGCGTGTACAACACGCAGGTGATGGACGAGTTGTGGCCATTTCAGTAACAGAACGTGGCCGTCGCATTCACGGTGAAGTCAATGATCGTCGTCGCGCAATCTTGTTGGCAGTCATGAATGATTTTGAACCAGAAGAGCGTTTCGTTTTAGCCGATTTGATGGAGCGATTCACTCTCTCAGTTGATGCAGCCATCAAGGCAAAAAAGCACCGACACCATTAGTCACGCATCGCACACAGAATGAACACAAAAGATCAGTTCACTTCTGATGCCATGCAATATGCGCCGCAATTGTTTTCTACTGCATTGCGAATGACGCGCAGCCGTTCCGACGCTGAAGATTTAGTGCAAGAGACGTACATCAAAGGGTGGCGTTCATTTCACACATTCCAAGAGGGAACAAACTTGCGCGCGTGGTTGTTTCGTATTATGACGAACACGTACATCAACAAGTACAACGCGCAGAAACGTAAAGGCACTGAAGTCGAACTTGATGATGTCGAGGAACTTTTCTTATACAAGCGTTTGGGCGCAATTGACCAATCGCAGCTCAGTAGTTCGGCCGAAGACCAGATGCTCGAACTATTCACAGATGACGAAGTGAAGAATGCCCTCGAATCGCTGCCAGAAGATTTTCGTATCCCGGTGCTTTTGTCTGATGTCGATGGCTTTTCCTATAAGGAAATCGCTGAAATGCTAGAAATCCCAATTGGCACCGTGATGTCTCGCCTGCATCGGGGAAGAAAAGCGATGCAAAAGATGTTGTACGAGTACGCACGTGACAAAGGGCTCATTGTCGAGCCCGAGACAGTTGAAGGAAGCGGCGAATAATCGCCAGAGCGAGCAGAGCCATCGATATGCCAAATTGCCAAGAAACACTGAAAGAATTGGAATTATTCCTTGATTCAGAGCTGCCGAACGCCCGAATTGAAGAAATTATGGCCCACCTCACGGGATGCACCGATTGCCAAGGCGCCTATGAATTCCACGCCGAATTACGCACCATTGTGCGGGTGAAGGCCAAACGTGATCATCTGCCGGAAGGCTTCACAGACCGCCTCCTGGCCTGCTTTGAACCGCAATCCGAATGAGACTGACCACCAAGTAATAGGTCTCATTGGCCTGCCATTGGCTACGCTGGTGACATGTTCGCAGCGTATGTATGGCATTGGTGGATCGGTGTAATCCTTCTTCTCGCAAGTGTCGGGTCAGTCGTGGCTGTATTTGTCGGCTATGCAGCCAAGGTCAGCGCCAGCCGCTACCCCAACCGCCGTCAACGCCAAGCCCTCAAGCAGAAGTAACAGCTTTTCTTGATCGACGAACTACTTCGTCGCTGCACTTTTCCTCCTGCTGGAACAGCGGTTTCATGTGCTGTTTCGGGCGGTCCCGACTCAATGGCTCTCATGCTGTTAGCTCATGCGCATGGGCTCATTGTCACTGCTATTCACGTTGACCATGGTCTGCGGGCTGAATCAGCCAGTGATATCGAAGTAATCGACCCCGTTGCAGAATCTCTCGGCATTTCAGTCATTGTGCATTCAGTGCAGGTGGAACACGGGCCGAACCTAGAAGCTCGTGCTCGTGCCGCACGGTACGGCGTGATGCCAGACGACGTGATGACTGGCCACACCGCAGATGATCAAGCAGAGACAGTGCTCATTAACTTGTTGCGAGGCGCAGGCGCACAGGGCCTTGGCGCTATGCGACCTGGAGTGTCACGGCCTCTCTTGGCATTACGCCGCAGCGATACTCACGCGTTGTGTGCTGACGCAGGAATCACCACCGTTACTGATTCCACGAATACTGACCCGAAATTCCAGCGCAATCGCGTTCGTAACGAGCTTCTTCCCCTGATGACAGAGATCTCACTGCGAGACCCAGTGCCGCTTCTTGTTCGCAGTGCCGATGTCTTGCGTAACGACAATGACTTGCTCGAAGAATTGTCCCGAAACATTGACCCCACCGATGCTGTGGCCTTGGCAGCTGCTCCAGCCCCTCTTGCCCACCGTGCTCTTCGCCGCTGGCTGTCAGACCCCTACCCGCCCGACCTAGCGACCCTTGAGCGAATCATGGCCGTAGCCCGTGGTGAGACCTTGGCCTGCGATATTGGGGAAAATCGTGAAATTCGTCGCAGTAAACAGAGGCTCATACGCCAGATGCTGGGGTAACTTGATGTGCGGCGTTTTTGCGCCGCCGGACCGAGCCACAACTTCAAGGAGACCTGAATGCCCCCGAAACTTCGCGGAAAATGGGCCCTTGGAATTACCCCTCGTAATTTCACCTGGGTCATCAAGGATTGCCTTGCCATTTGTGAGCGACCAGGGGGATACGGCGACAACCATCGCCGCGTTCGTCGTCAAGAAGAGATCATTTGGCTGCGCGAGAACCATTTCGACCTCGTCGTCTCCATCATTGCTGCGCCTCACAACCTGCACGCATACGAAGAACTCAACATGCCGTATCACCATCGCCCACTCAGTGGCGCAGACGACACCGACGCCTTCTTGAAGGTGTTCTACAAAGAACTTCAAGGAATGCTTGGTCGTAACCAGAAACTCATCATTCACTCAGAAGAAGTCGGCGATCGTTTGCTCGGCATCATCGGTGGGTACATACGCTGGAGCGGAATGATCGATGACCCATCGCAAGCCATCATCATCACCGAGAACATCGGTGGTCGCCAGCTTGATACATGGGCTCGTGAATTGATTCTCGGAGTACACAACCTGCGGTAGATGTCCTTCGGACAACGACCAACTGGTTTGTCGATATGAAAAATCGTCGAGTACTCATCACCGGTATGGGTGGAGAACTCGGCTCGCTCGTTGCAGCGCTCGCTGAAAATACTGAATGGGCCGGTGAGATTTTAGGGATTGATGTTGATCCACCGCGTCGCTTACTCAAGCGCTCACAGTTTGTTCGTGTTGACGCTACGGAACATGACCGCATCGCCGAACTGATTCAAGAATTCAACCCGCATGTGTTGTTACATGTCGGAGTGTGGGAACCACATGCACGTCTTGCAACACCCGAAGCAGAAACATGCACAGCACTTGTTGCAAAGGCAGTTTTCGACGCAGCACATCGAGCAGAGGCATTAGAGACTGTCGTTGTGCGCAGCGGAATTGAAATGTACGGTGCCGGCAGTTATTCGCCTGACATTGCGGTGGAAACAACACCGACTGCGCCAAACACCACATACGGGTACATGTGTCGCAACATTGAATTGCAAGCAACTGAATTGCGTTCTGCTCGTGGCATCAATGTTTGTACGTTGCGCCTTGCACCCGTTCTTGGTGCACACGTGCCAAGCCCACTTGGCCGACTTCTACGTTTGCCTGTTATCCCGTACTACGGAATTGGTAACCCAATTTTTAGTGTTGTCGAAGACTTTGATGCAGCAACTGCATTTGTTCAAGCAGCTGAACGCGATGCAGACGGCGTAGTGAACATTGTCGCAAACGGTGCCATCAGTATGTTGCGTGCCACTTCTATTGGTCGTCGTGTTCCACTTCCATCATTTGGTCCGGGTTGGTGGATGGCAAAGAACGTGTCATCTCTTGCGGGTGCACCAATGCCTGACCACGTTGCTGACCTCATTCAACACGGCCGCTTAGCTGCCAGTAACGAAGCAGCACACTTGTTGCGGTTCGCGCCACGCCATTCAACAACTGAAGTGGTGCGTAACTTGTATCTGTGGCCAAGCATCGAACGAATTCCCGCTCGCAAGCAGGTTGCATAACATGCCATACGCAATTGCAGCCGACGGAATACGTATTCATTACGAAGTAACGGGCATCACGAAAAGAGCACCAGTTCTATTGGTGCAAGGCCTTGGTGGCGAGAAGAACTCGTGGAATCTTCAACGCGCTGCACTTGCGTTGCGCCATCGCACAGTGGCATTTGATAATCGCGGCGCAGGCAAGAGCGACAAACCAGAAGGCACATACGACCTTGAACAGATGGCAGATGATGCAATTGCAGTTCTTGATGCAGCCGGTATTGAATCAGCACATGTTGTTGGCTTATCAATGGGCGGTGCAATCAGCCAGATCATTGCGTTGAAACACCCGAACCGTGTTCGTTCATTAACGCTTGTTGCTACGGCGTGCCGCAATCATCAGTGGCGCGTAGATCTCTTGCAATCATGGGCTGACATGGCAGAAACAGACGGCATGGGGTCAGTCGGCAAAGAAGCTGCACGGTGGATGATTGGCCCGCGCTCATTTCGCCGTTTACTTCCTGCACTCGGAAGCATCGGACCGCTGCAATTGTTTAACCCAGCCAATGCATTTGTGTCGCAAGTACAAGCAATTCTTACAACTGATGACCGTTCACTGAATGCAGAGCTCAGCAACATTGAATGCCCCACAATGGTGGTTGTCGGTAATCAAGACATCCTCACTCCGCGCGGTGATGCTGAAGAGATCGCATCACTAATTCCCACAGCAGAACTAGTCGTCATCAGTGGAGGTGCACACGGACTACATATTGAACATGCAAGTACCTTTAATCGCATTCTTCTTGAGTTTCTTGGCCGCGCCGAAAAAGTATTTGTTTCGCACGGTCATGCAGCTGCCGTAGCAGTGTGACCATGCGCATCATTGTTGTTGGCGCTGGTCTATCCGGACTCATGGCAGCACGCGAGAGTGTCGCGCGTGGTCATGACGCAACCGTTTTTGATAAAGGTCGTGGTGTCGGCGGTCGTTTAGCTACGCGGCGCATCAAAGACGCAACACTTGATCACGGAGCACAATTCTTCACAGTGCGCAGCGACGAATTTCAGTCTCATGTTGATGACTGGATTACCGCCGGAGTTGTGCGCGAATGGTGTCGCGGGTTTTCTGAAGAAGACGGTCATCCTCGCTATGTCGGTGCGAATGGAATGACATCAATTGCAAAACATTTGGCAATCGGACTTGATGTACGAACCAGCACGCTTGTGTTTTCACTCTCACGTGGCGACACCGACTGGGTAATCACTACTGATGATGGTGTTGCTCACCATGCAGACCGCGTGATTCTCACAGCGCCTCTACCGCAGTCGTTTTCCTTAATGTTTGGTGGCGGAATTGAGATGCCTACCGAACTGCGCAACACTGATTACGACCGCACATTGGGTCTTCTTGTCACACTTGATTCCAACAATCACAACGTGCCATCACCTGGCGGTATGCAATTTCCCGATGACGTGTTTTCGTTTATCGGCGACAATGCTGCAAAGGGAATTAGTGCAACACCAGCATTGACCTTTCATGCAAACCCTGAATGGAGCCTCACGCATTTCGACATGACCAACCGTGAGATTCACGATGCACTCCTCGAAGCCGCGACTCCGTGGCTCGGCACTGCAGTGGTCAGTTCAAGCGAGATGAAGAAGTGGCGTTTTGCAATTCCAAAAAAGATGTGGAGTTGCAAGAAGCGCAGCAGTTGCTGCACGCATAGCGTCAGAAGTAATGCCTGTGGGCAATGCATCGCATGCTCGTTCAGCATCGGCAACATACGCACGTGCTTTTTCGATAGCAACGTCAACGCCACCGTTCGTGCGCACAATCTTCAACACCGTGTCACGCTCTTCAACGGTTAAGGGCTTTCCAAGAATTGACTTCAACGTGTCGGCATCTTTTCCGCCTTTTGCCAACGTATGAAGAACGGGCAATGTGTATACGCCCTCTTTCATGTCGTTGCCAGCAGGTTTACCCAATTCCTCATCAGTGGCAGTGAGGTCAAGAACATCATCAACAATTTGGAACACCATGCCGTATGCAGTGCCGTATGCCGTGAGCGCATCAACAACGGCGCGATCATGACCGGCAACTAAACCACCTATACGAGCCGCGGTGGAATACAAGGCTGCGGTCTTGCCATCGATGGAATCAAGATACGAATCAACGGTGCGCTCGACGTTATATGTATGGCGCAATTCTTCAATTTGGCCCTCACACAGATGACCAATTGTTCGCGCCAACAATGCGGCAACTTCCGTGCCAAGTGAAGCGGCGATTTCTGAGGCCTTTGCCAACAATAAGTCGCCGGCCAGAATTGCTTGCAAGTTTCCCCATTTTGCGTTCACAGTCTCAACTCCACGACGCATGTCGGATTCGTCCATCACGTCGTCGTGATACAGAGAACCAAGATGAACAAGTTCACACGAAACACCACCGGCAATGGCCTCGTCGGTTGCAACAAGGTCATTACCCACTTGGGAACCAGCAATTGCGAAAATAGGGCGCAATCGCTTCCCGCCTGCTGAGATGAGATGCGACGCAATTTCGGTCATATATGCGTCATTTGTGGTGACCGACGCCACCAGAGCCTTTTCCACCCGTTGGCGGTCGTTTTCCATAAAAGGCAACGAAAGAAGCGGCGACATAATCACGGTTTTTAGACTACGGGTTCTGCAGGGGTACTCCCGTGCCGTACCGATACACTTTCTTTCAATATCCACCGATTCCGAATGGGGTGGCCCCACATGTTTGAACGCTTTACAGATCGTGCCCGCAGGGTTGTTGTCCTTGCCCAAGAAGAGGCGCGCCTTCTCAACCACTCGTACATTGGTACCGAGCACATTCTGCTTGGACTGATTCACGAAGGTGAAGGCGTTGCAGCAAAGGCACTTGAGTCTTTGTCCATCTCTCTTGATGCAGTACGTGCGCAAGTCGAAGAAATCATTGGCCAGGGTGGTTCATCACCTTCAGGTCATATTCCTTTCACTCCTCGCGCGAAAAAGGTTCTTGAACTTTCATTACGTGAAGCTCTTCAATTAGGTCACAACTACATCGGCACCGAGCACATCCTTCTCGGTCTTCTTCGTGAAGGTGAAGGCGTAGCAACTCAAGTTCTCGTGAAGTTGGGCGCAGACCTCGGCAAAGTTCGTCAGCAAGTTATTCAGTTGCTCTCTGGTTATCAGGGCCCAGGCAATAAAGGTGAAGCTGCCGGCAGTGCAGCAGCCCCTGGTAACAAAGAAGAGCCAGGCGAAAAAGGCGGAAGCCAAATTCTTGATCAGTTCGGTCGCAACCTCACTCAGTTAGCGCGCGAGAAAAAACTCGACCCCGTCATCGGTCGTACTCGCGAACTTGAGCGTGTGATGCAGATTCTTTCTCGTCGCACAAAGAACAACCCTGTTCTCATTGGCGAGCCCGGTGTTGGTAAGACAGCAATTGTTGAAGGCCTTGCACAGAAAATTGTTTCTGGCGACATTCCTGAAACATTGAAAGACAAGCAGCTCTACACACTTGACCTTGGTGCACTTGTTGCAGGTAGCCGTTACCGCGGTGACTTCGAAGAGCGTCTCAAAAAAGTTCTGAAAGAAATCAAGACACGTGGTGACATTGTTTTGTTCATTGACGAAATCCACACACTCGTAGGTGCTGGTGCTGCTGAAGGCGCAATCGATGCTGCAAGCATTCTCAAGCCAATGCTTGCACGTGGTGAATTGCAAACAATCGGCGCAACCACAACAGACGAATACCGCAAGCATCTTGAAAAAGATCCTGCGCTCGAGCGTCGTTTCCAGCCAGTCAAGGTTGAAGAGCCAACCGTTGCTCACACCATTGAAATTCTCAAGGGTGTTCGCGACAAGTACGAAACTCATCACCGTGTCACAATTACTGACCAAGCAATTGTTGCAGCAGCCAACTTGGCCGACCGCTACATTGCAGACCGTTTCTTGCCAGACAAAGCAATCGACCTTATTGACGAAGCCGGTTCACGTCTTCGCATCAAGCGCATGCAAACACCTCCTGACTTGAAGGAACTTGAAAATCGCGTGTCTGAAGTGCAAGAAGCAAAGAAGAAGGCTATTGAAGACCAGCGCTTCGAAGAAGCTGGCCGCTTGCGCGACCAAGAGCGTTCATTGCTCGAAGAAAAGTCTGAAAAAGAATCTGAAATTAAGGCATCTGGTATCAACTTGTTTGACGAAGTCGACGAGGAAGCCATTGCAGAAGTGCTCAGCATCTGGACCGGTATTCCTGTGTACAAACTCACAGAAGAAGAAACCGCAAAGCTTCTCAACATGGAAGGTGAACTGCACAAGCGCATCATCGGTCAAGAAGATGCCGTTAAAGCTGTCTCACAAAGCATCCGTCGTACACGTGCCGGTCTGAAAGATCCACGTCGTCCTAGCGGTTCATTCATCTTCCTCGGACCAACTGGTGTTGGTAAGACAGAACTTGCAAAGACGCTTGCTGAATTCTTGTTCGGTGACGATCAAGCGCTCATCACGCTCGACATGTCTGAGTACATGGAAAAGCACACCGTTAGCCGTCTCGTTGGTTCTCCTCCGGGATACGTCGGCTACGAAGAAGGCGGCCAACTCACTGAAGCAGTGCGTCGCAAGCCATTCTCTGTTGTGTTGTTCGACGAAATCGAAAAGGCTCACCCCGACGTGTTCAACACGTTGTTGCAGATCCTTGAAGAAGGTCGTCTCACCGACAGCCAAGGCCGCAGTGTTGACTTCCGTAATACCGTCATCATCATGACAAGCAACTTGGGTACTCAAGACTTGCGTAAAGCAAATCTTGGTTTCACCACTGGTGATCAAGCTGTTTCATACGAGCGCATGAAAGACAAAGTCAACGACGCATTGAAGTTGCACTTCCGTCCAGAATTCTTGAACCGTATTGACGAAACAATTGTGTTCCATGAATTGGCTAGAGCTGAAGTAGTTCAAATGGTTGACATGATGATCAAGCGCCTTACAGGCCAACTTGAATCGCAAGGTCTTGGTCTCGAACTCACACAGTCAGCAAAAGAGTTCTTGGCAGAAGTTGGGTACGACCCGCAGATGGGTGCACGTCCTTTGCGTCGCGCCATTCAGCGTCAAATCGAAGATCAACTATCTGAAAAGATTTTGTACAAGCAATTCACCGCTGGCCAGATCATCGTTGTTGACACAGAAGATGACCCAGACAATGTCGGTAAGCGTCGTATGACCTTCCTCGCTGTTGAAGGCATCGTTGCACCGAGCGAGTCTCCACTCGCTGGTGACACTGTTGCTCCTGTCGAGTGACCCGCAAGATAATTACTCGTATTGCGGCGTCATTTGCGGCAATTATTGCTCTGTCGTCATGTCGTGTCGACTCTGATATCACGCTTGCAGTGAAACCAAACGGCACTGGCACCATTTCTGTTGTCATCACCGCTGATAAAGACATCGTTGCGAAAGCACCTGGCTTAAAAGCTGATGTTCGAACTGATGACCTTGTTGCTGCTGGCTGGAAAGTGCAAGGGCCAACAGATACGAAAGATGGTGGACTCACCATCACACTGACTCATGAGTTTCTTGGGCCTGCAGAGGCAACCACATTGCTTGGACAACTCAACGGAGCTCGTGGGCCATTGCATGAAATGGTGATGACCCGCACCGGCAAAGACACCAACAGCACCTACACCTTGGCCGGCAGACTTGAAGTCAATGGTGGCCTTAACGCATTCGCCGACGATGCCACTCTGAATCTTCTTGGCGGAGCGCCGTATGCAGCAGACGTGCAAGCAGCTGGCCTCGACCTTGGCGACGCAGTGGGAATCACGTTCAATGCCATTTTGCCTGGCAAGGTCAACAGCACCACCGGTCAAACTGCCGATGGTGTTATTTCATGGCGAGTACCAATGGATGGCACTCCAACAAGCCTCGCAACCAGTGTCACCAACGTTGATGTCGCCTCCAGTATTTCGCGATTTGCCAAAGTCTTAGTCCTTGGTTTGTTGTATCTGTGGATAATTGGCTCGGTGGTCCTCATCTTTATGGTGTTGCGCGCCCGTAATAGACGACGCCCCACACCCCGCATATAAAGTCACGGTGTGGCAAAACTTCGACTCATTCATCGATGCACCGAATGCGGAGCATCATTTCCGAAATGGTCTGGTCAATGTTCTGTCTGCACTGCATGGAACTCACTTGTTGAAGAAGTAGAAGGTCCCGAAGAATCGCGCGTCACACTTGCTGCTGGTCTTGCACTTGTACCTCCTGGTCTTGCAACACCTATCGGCGATGTGAACCCCAACGAATCAGATCCTGTGCCAACAGGTATCGATGAACTTGATCGCGTACTCGGTGGCGGTCTCGTTCCTGGCTCTGTCACGTTGCTTGGTGGTGAACCCGGAATCGGTAAAAGCACGTTGCTACTGCAACTTCTTGCCGGAGCAAAAGGGCCATCTCTGTATGTCACCGCTGAAGAAAGCGCGCAACAAGTGCGCCTGCGTGCAGACCGTCTTGGTGCCATTAGCCCACACTTGTGGTTGCTGCCCGAAATGTCATTACCGAACATCATTGCTGCCATCGACAAAATTTCTCCGTCGCTTGTTGTCATCGACTCCATCCAAACCGTGGTCGACCCAGAACTTGGTTCGTCGCCAGGTTCTGTTGTGCAGGTACGCGGGTGCGCACATCGGTTAGTGCAAGAAGCAAAACGTCGCAATATATCTGTAGTACTTGTTGGTCATGTCACCAAAGATGGTGGCCTCGCAGGCCCGCGCGTTCTCGAGCATGTTGTCGACACTGTGCTGTCATTCGAGGGCGAGCGTCACAATGCGCTGCGCCTCATGCGTGCAGCAAAACACCGCTTCGGCCCTACCAACGAACTCGGTTTGTTTGAAATGACTGAAGCCGGCCTCATTGGTGTTCCCGATGCCAGCCAGTTGTTCCTCACCGATCGTCGCACAGGTGTTCCTGGTTCCGTTGTTGTCCCCACTATCGAAGGTCAACGGCCATTGTTAGTTGAACTGCAAGCACTCACCAATCAGGTCAGTGCATCAGTCCCTGCTCGTCGCAGTGCACAAGGTCTCGACCAAGGTCGTTTGTCAATGTTGCTTGCAGTGCTTGAACGTCGTGCGCGCATCAGTTTGTCCGCGCACGAGGTGTATGCATCTGTTGTTGGCGGAGTGAAACTCACAGAGCCCGGCGCAGACCTCGGAATGTGTCTCGCACTCGTATCTGCAGTCTCCAACATTCCGTTGCCAGCAGACCTTGTCGTTATTGGTGAAGTTGGGCTTGCGGGCGAAGTGCGTCAAGTCGGTCATCTTGCGCGGCGACTCAACGAAGCATCACGCCTTGGTTTTACTCAAGCCATTGTTCCGGCAAGCGCACCTGATATTCAGTCTGGTTGCACTATCCGTCGCGCCAGCACCTTGAACGAAGCATTGGCGTTGGCCGGCTTCACAACAAACGGCTAGTCACTTCGCCCCAGCCACCATTCGAATGACCGCTGGTCCGCCTGGGTTCTTCATCGCCGTCCACAGCGATACCTGGTGCTTCCCTGCTGTCAAGAGTCGCGACAAAAGTATCGAGCGAAACGTTGTGCTCGCTCCGTCACGAAGTCCGGCTAATTCGGAAATAATTCCGACTGCCACTCCATCGACCACGATGAGGCCCTCTTCTTTCGAATCAAAGTTTCGACGTGCTGTCAACCGGCCTTGCACTTGAGCTGGCACAAATGTCAACCGATCAGAACCAATATTTTGAAAATCCTCTGGCCGGTCAAGAGACCATGTGAGTTTGGTTTCAGTTTCGGCATTTGCGACAAGAGTGGTGCCCACCAATTCGCCATTAACTCCCGCGCGGGTGATGTCATCGACGCTTCCATCAGATGTAATCCACGAATCGTAATACTGAACGCGTGCTTGTACTGCGGAGAATGCCGATGTCATTTGTGCTGAACCATCTGGCCAGATAATCGTGCGCGATGCACGTGTGGGGCATGCGTGTAAAAGATCTGCTCCGTCTGTTTTCCAACCAGCATCAATTCGAGTCGCAGCAATAACCGTGGGCAAAATGTCTACAGAGGAAGCTGTGCAATCATTGATTGCCCCTGCTTGTTGTCCTGGATATTTAATAAACAACGGAATCCGATAGATATCTTCCAACGTTGCTTGTTTGGAGGCGTTAATCGTCTTTCTCTTTGACTCTCCAGGCATAAACGTTATGCCGTGATCTGCGGTGACGACAATCATCGTGCGATCCCAATTCTTTGACTTCTTCATTGTTGCCACCATGTTTGCTATCACGGTGTCTGTTGCGGCGTACTGCAAGAGGTGCGCTTGATATTCATCACGGACACGGTCAAGAATGGTGTTGCTTCGTTTGTCAGTGGGTAACGCGCGAGACCGGCGCATGTCGGGTGTCAACATCCATGGGCGATGCGGCAACAAAACGTGAGCGAAGTGCAATGTTGGGCGATCCGCACGCGACGCACGTGTGATAACCCCTTCTACAACAGGTACTTGAGACATCGGCCCACCTTGTTCCCATTGCGACACCGTTGTTGATTCGGCCGGTGAATGACCTTCGGCAGTTAAAGGCTGCGGCATCGTTGTATCGGTCACGACTTCAACATCGGTGTCTGCGTCTAACGCATCAACAGCACCGAAGCCTCCCCACCCTTCATCAATGGGTGGCAATTTATTACGTAGTCCAGCGGGCAACACTTTATGACCAACCACTACTACAGCATCATGCAAGAACGACATCATGCTGACACGCTGATTTGATTCCTCAGCTTCTGGTGCAATAGTGGTTGTTGTTGATCCGATATCCGCTGCACCAAGGGGGTCAGAAATATCTGTACCACCAGTAACAGACACAGTTCTGCACACTTTTCGTGGGCACAAAGCAGTTGCAACTTCATGCCCATCCATTGCAAGATGTCCATTCATTAACGTAAATAAATTGTTGGGGTGCTTGGCGAGAACAGGCGCAGTTCCAGATGTTGGCCACTTCCCTGTCAACATTGCCGGCACTGCATCGGTTGTTGTTTGGGATGTTCCAACAACATTCCGGTACCACGTAGATGATTCGGCAAGAGCAGCAAAACCGGGGAATCGATTTTTATTGATCGTGCCATCAACGGTTAGTAGCGGCCATAGTGATGCTTCGTCAAGAACAATCCATAAGACACTGACATCTTTAGGTGCAATACGTAACAACGAGTCAGCAGGGTTTACTCTCTTGGCACTGACATCAATAACCGATACTGCTGGAGGCCAGATAACAGAATGCGCAGAAGATGCGAACACAATCGCAACCACAAGCGCTAACGGCGACAACATCGTCATCCAGGAACGCATTGTTTGGTGACGTTGGTAGAAGTACACGAGCGCAGTAGCAGTACATGCGGTGGCAGCACTGTCAACAATCCATGGCCCTAACGACACAGATCGAAGCACGACAGAAGTGACCAGCCACAATAAAATCCATACAAGCGCAGTGTGAATATGTATTCGCTGAGATGGAAACAACACCGTGGCCACAATCTCAATGCTCAACATGCACAGTGGAGGCACCAGCAATGCGATTGCCGCAAACCAGATGATGATTGCGCCTTCAAATCCCGCGGCTGCAAAGACGGCTACGTTTTCGCCGTAGAGCTGTAAGAGGGGTTGGGCAATTGCAATCGTCCCCAATGCCACATACACCGCGCCGTGACGGGCCCAGTCGCTAGGCGACAGCCTGAGTGCTCCCTTGTTAGTGCGCATTGAGACAAAACCGTAGCCCCCGCGACCGATGTACCCTGCCCTGGTTGGGGGCTCCCATCAGAATTATTAGAGTCTCTAACATGTTCAAGAAGGCCTCCCTCATTGTCCCCGGCCTCGTTGCCGCGGGAATTGCAGTCTTCTGTGGCTTCCTCGTCAGTTGGCAGTGGACAAGCGTTTCCCCTCTCACGGTGTCCTTATTGATCGGTGCGGTCGTCGGAAACCTCGGCCTCATGCCTTCGACATGTGAACCAGGACTGAAGTTTGCATCGCGACACATATTGCGTGCCGGAATTGTTTTACTCGGATTCCAATTGTCGTTTAGTGAAGTTGCACATTTAGGAAGCCGCGGATTTCTAGCTGTAATCGCAGTTGTCATCGTCACATTCTTTGGAACCCAATACATTGCACGGCTACTCGGTGTCTCCGCTGGTCTTGGTCTTCTCACCGCTACTGGCTATTCCATTTGCGGAGTGTCTGCAATTAGCGCGATGACTGGGGCAATCGATGGTGATGAGGAAGATGCAACTTATGCAATCGCGCTCGTCACACTGTTTGGCAGTATTTCAATATTTGTTCTTCCGGCTCTTGGCCACCTCATGAACACGACCAACGTTCGCTTCGGTATGTGGGCAGGTTCATCAGTGCACGATGTTGCACAAGTTGTCGCCACTGCAACTGCATTTTCACCTCATTCACTCGCTCCCGCAGTAATAGTCAAACTCACGCGCGTAGTTTTACTAGCTCCACTCGTGGCTATCTATGGCTATCGACACAGCCAAACACAAAAACACGAAGAACCCCACGAGCACCCACACACAGGTTCACAACGAGTATCACTACTGCCAATGTTTATCGTGTTGTTTCTCGTTGCTGTCAGTATTCGCACGACTGGTGCGCTTTCATCTGATCTGCTTGCCACTCTCAAACACATCGAGAAAACATTCCTTGCATTGGCCTTGGTCGGTCTTGGTGCTGGAGTCAACATCAAAAAACTTCGCCTATTAGGTTCGCGCCCACTTATTCTGGGAATCTGTTCGTGGGCATTGGTGCTCGCAACGTCTGTTATTACTATCCGCCTTATCCCCCTTAATTTGTAAGGAACCCTCCCATGATTGAAATGAATTGGTTTTTACCAACTGGTGGCGACTCACGTGATGTGTTGCCCGATGACAGCTCTATCAACCGCGCACCAAGTCACGCATACCTCGCACAAGTCGCACGTGCATGTGAAGAGCTGGGGTTTGATGCACTGCTCACGCCGTGTGGAACTGGCTGCGAAGATGCATGGCTGGCAACAGCATCCCTTATCGCGCTCACATCGCGTATCAAATTTCTGGTTGCATTCCGCCCAGCACTACTAACGCCAACACTTGCCGCCCAAATGGCAAGTACGTTCCAACGCATGTCAAATGGCAGATGCTTGGTCAACATTGTTACTGGCGCTGAACAAGCCGAACTTGCTCGTTTCGGAGTCACTGAAGACAAAGAAACTAGATACGAGCGCACAGGCGAATTCATTGAAGTTATGCGTGGCGCGTGGTCTGGCGAACCTTTTACGTACAAGGGGAAGTACTTCGAAGTCACTGACGCCACGACACGCGAAGTGCCAAACCCAGTGCCCCCTATTTACTTCGGCGGCGCTTCAGCATCTGCTGAAAAAGTGGCTGGTGACAATGTCGACTTGTACTTGTCATGGGGCGAGACGCCAGTTGCAATTAAGGAACGCCAGGAACGCGTGGCGACCATTGCAGCAGCGCAGGGTCGCACCATGCGATTTGGAATTCGCTTTCATACCATTGCTCGCCCAACAAGCGAAGAGGCTTGGGCAGTTGCCGATGGCATTTTGAATTCAATGGCACCTGATGCAATCGCTGCTGCACGAGAAGACTTCTTGAAGACACAATCTGTTGGCCAACGTCGACAGTTTGAATTGCATGGCGGAGACCTAACAAAACTTGAAATTCATCCAAATGTGTGGGCCGGTATTGGTCTTGTCCGTGGCGGTGTGGGCACTGCACTTGTGGGAAGTTACGAAGAAGTCGCTGATCGCATTGTTGAATATCACAACCTTGGAATCGAGGCATTCATCATGTCTGGTTATCCGCATCTCGAAGAGGCGTATTGGTTCGGCGAAGGCGTCATGCCCATCTTGCGTGAACGTGGATACTTGCCCGCATTAAATGGCGGCCCTACAAAGGTATTTTCTTTCCGATGAAAAAGATTGGTCTTCTCTTAGTCGGCCACATTGATGCCGGAAGTCTTCATGTCGGTGGTGATTACCCCGAGCTATACAACGCACTGCTTGCGCCATTAGATATCGAACTCACTACATATCGTTGCGATGAAGGGCAGATGCCAGATTCTGTTAATGAACAAGATGGTTGGGTGTGTTCACCCAGTCGCCTCAGTGTGTATGACGACCATGCATGGTTGCGTGACGTTGAACAATTACTTCGCGACTTTGTTGCGCATGAGACTCCATACGTCGGAATCTGCTTTGGTCATCAACTCTTGGCGCAAGCAATGGGCTCCACAGTTGCCAAAGCAGACTTCGGTTGGGGTATTGGCGCCAAGCATTACGAAATTGTGGAGCCACAACTCTGGATGGATTCGACTACCGACATTGTGCTTGCATCCAGTCACCAAGATCAAGTGCAATCACTACCCGATGGTGCCCGTCTCATGGCGCGTTCATCGTATTGCCCCATAGGTGGGATGCTGATTGGTGATCGCGCATGGACACTACAAGCGCACCCCGAATTCTCTCCTGCACTGGCAGACAGTTTGCTTGCAACACGACTAGCGCTCTTTGGCGAAGAGAAAGTCAAAACTGCTCGCACAACATTGTCTGAACCACTTGACCAACACCGCATTGCCGGCTGGATGGCTCGCTTTTTTCACCAAACATCATGACCCAACAAAAGATTCGCCTCAGTCGCGCGACCGTCATAGAAATGGCAGCAATCATTGCTGATTCAGAAGGGATTGATGCCGTCACTCTTAGCCGCATTGCACTAGACGCTGGCGTGAAACAACCAGCCCTGTACCGCCATGTCACTGGTATCGAAGAACTCTGGACATTATTGTCGTTGCGCGCACGTGATCTTTTGGTCATAGATCTCACAAACGCCATAGCGAACACCACGCGTGATTCTGCAGTACTTGCAGTTGCCCATGCCTGGCGTGGCTTTGTACAGGAACACCCGGGGTTGTACAGTGCTACTGACCGTGTTCCATCTGTCGGCGACTTGGATATTGAATTGTCATTGGCCCGTGTAGTGGCAGTGCTTGCACAATCACTTGATGGGTATCAACTATCAGCATCGCAACGTGCACACTGTGCCCGTACCTTACGCAGTGCATTACATGGTTTTTGTGTTCTTGAAAAAGATGAAGGGCATCCAGAGCCATATGCTCTAGATAAGAGCCTCCCTCAACTGGTTGAACTATTTTGTCGCGGAATTGAAACTCTCGAAAGCTGATTATTCAGCAGTATCTGATGGAATCAGTTTTCCCCACAACTCATCTTCAGCCGGGATAGTACATTTCACCGACGATCCATCGGCACCAGCGGTATCAAGTTCTGTTCGCGCCAAGTTGCGCACAATCGTCAATGATTCAGACAGTGCAGTGCGATTATCTTGCTGCATGGCAACAGCGTTAATACCTGCGTCCACACTTCCCTCAACTTGCAGAGAAGAACGAGTCCAGTTCAACGCATTCTGCCAAGTGTCCAACATGGCCACAAATTTGTCTAAGCATTTATTGGTTACTTCAGAAGAAACAAGGCCTGCCTTTGCTGAGGAAAATGCAAGTGACTGACGCACTTTTAGATACGCAGTCTCCTTTGTCGCTTCACTAACAAGGGCTTCATCAAGGATGACGTTCTGCTGGTCAATAGCTGCACCGTATGCCCACAAGTCATTTGCCCGTTGACCTAACAGTTCAATTGCAGATGATGCATCGGCAACAGTGACTGACCACTCTTCTACCAATGCGACGACGCGAGCACCACGCCGAGTCTCATTGAGGTTTCTATTTGTCGTAGACAATGTTGCGTACATAGCCGAAAAAGCAACTAGTGCTGTAGTGCCCACAGTGACTGCAGCGTTGAACATCATGGAGCGGTCGCGACTTTTACCCTCCCTCTTCATAAAGAGCAGCAATTGCCACCATTGTCGACGTTGTGTTTTTTCAGCTGCCTCAGCCGGAGTATCTGTGGGGTCGGCGAGTAGATCGCTCTCCATGGACGGATCAGAAGTGTCGGACACATCTAGAGATTACAGACCCATATGAACGCTGTACTTCATGAATGGATTAGGCTAATAAACTCCAATTAGATGATTTGTTTATTTTAACGACTATATTTATGTGAGCGAATCGAATTTATGAATGGCAACACCAAAAGACACCCCAAAGAGAAGTGACGGCATCGAGACGATGGCCCGACTGATGACGCAAGCGCGCATTGAATTGGCAAAAAACGGTGTTGATAATTTTGATGTGGAAGCTGTCCTCGAACGTTCAGAAGCGGCTCGCAGTTCCTTGTATCACCACTTCGGTAGCAAGTTTGGCCTTATCTACACAGCGCAATTGGAAGAACTCGTTGAAGGTCTCAATACCGACAACCAACTATTTCGATTTCTCGTAGAGACCGCAACGTCAGAGGAAGAATTCTTCGCCAGATTGGCCGAACTCATGAGAGCTACATCCACTAAGGAATTCGTAGAGTTACGACGGCGCCGAATTCAGGTGCTCGCCTCGGCAACGCATAACGAAAAACTTGCCGAGGCTATTCGTGTCGCACAGGTGGAAGGCAACCTCTACTTCACCGAATCTCTAGAGATTCTTCGTACACGGGGATGGATCAACCCTACGCATGATCTCCACGCGGTGACTTACATGATTCAAGGACTATTGATTGGCCACATCATGTTGGACTTCTCACAATTACCGGAACTTGAAGAAGGCTGGGTGGAGATGGCGATGCAGACAATCGTCACCATGGTCGGCGCAAACGAGAAGTTCCAGACCCTCGCGAAAGTAAGCAAGAAGAAATAAAAATGCCCCTGCAATTGCAGAGGCATTTTTAATTGGTGCGCTCGGCCGGACTTGAACCGACAACCTTCTGATCCGTAGTCAGATGCTCTATCCATTGAGCTACGAGCGCTTGTTATTAAGAAAATAACTCTACCTGTGAGATTTACTTCCAAGCACTCCAACTATGCGACCTCTTATACAAGGCCAAAGCTGCTGTGACATTGACCCGCGCATCAAGCAATTGCTGGGCAGACGTGATTCCAATGGCGGCCAGCCAACTCTTATGAGATTCCCAATTGATCTGGAAAAGCCCTACGCAGCAGGAATTCCACGACGCAGCGTTCAGATGGGTTTCCCGTTGAGAAATGGCAATTGCCTGGTCCTCGAGATGGTCGGGGAAAATCTCACGAATAATGGCGGTGGATTGCTTCACCGAGTACCGCTTGGCCGGTGCCTTCAAATGCATCCCTGGAGTGACGGGGGCTTTCGTGGTGGCTGATGTCGGTAGGCAAATAACATCGCCTATTAATAGGAGCGACTTAGTGCTGGCTTTATTGACCTTCAACAACAGGCTCATGGACACGTGCACCTTGCCCGCTATGAGATTCCAGGAATCATTCGGGACCACGGTGTAGGTCTTGGCGCAACCCGTCGCCACTTTCGCCCCTGCCGGGGCTGGCCCGCTGAATACCAGCGCGCCTGCAACCACAAGGGCTGCCAGGGGTTTGCGGAGCAAACTCATATGGCGGAGAGGGTGGGATTTGAACCCACGGTCCGCTTTAAGACGGACAACGCCTTAGCAGGGCGCCCCATTCGGCCACTCTGGCACCTCTCCTGGGAAGGCTTGAAGTGTACCTGCGCGCGAGCCCCTGCAACTCGCGGCGGAGGGTTCGTTCGGGTAGTCCTACTCTTTGTTAAATAACGGTTTCGGGTGATTTCGGCCTGTTTCGTGGCGACTAAGGTTTTTCAATCGGCACTGCTTGCAGTGTCTCAAACCCAGGGAGACCAAATACATGAAGAAAATGTGGAAGCTTGCAGCAGTTGCAGCTACAGCATCACTTCTCGTCGCAGCATGCGGCGGAAGCGATTCATCATCAGACACAACAGCCGCACCAGCAGCAGCAGCAACCGACGTAAAAGTCGCTGTTGTTTACCTCGGTGTACCAGACGACAAGGGCTGGACATACCAGCACGAGCAAGGAATCTTGCAACTTGAAAAAGATCTTGGTATCGAAGTAAAGCGCATTGAGAATGTTGCGGACAACGCAGATTCAGAAAAGACTTTCGAACAGCTTGCATCAGAGGGTTACAACCTCATCTACGCAACCTCATTCGGTTACGGAGCACCAATGGCCAACGTTGCAGTGAAGCATCCAGAAGTTTGCTTCCAGTGGGCAACAGGTGCAAAGTTCCTTCTTACTAAAGACGGTGGCGGCGCATTTGCTGACTTCGCAGCTTTGCCAGCAAACCTTGGTACATACTTTGGTGCAGCTGAAGAAGCTCGTTACCTCAGTGGTATCGCAGCAGGTAAGGCAACAAAGAACAACAAGCTTGGCTATGTTGCTGCATTCCCAATTCCAGAAGTAATTCGCGGAATCAACGCATTCACATTGGGTGCACAGTCAGTCAATCCAAAAGCAACTGTTCAAGTCGCATGGACAAAGACATGGTTCGACCCAACAGTTGAGAAGCAGGCTGCAGAGTCACTTCTTGACGCAGGTGCGGACGTACTTGGTCAGCATCAAGACACCACTGCTGCCGGCGTTGCAGCAGAGGCAAAGGGTGCCAAATGGGTTGGTTACAACAGTGACGTAAAAGAAGCAGCGCCTGCTGCTTGGCTCACAGCTCCAACATGGAACTGGGGTCCTTTCTACACAAAGACCACTAAGGCAGTTGCAGGCGGCACATGCCCAGCAGATGAGTACTACGGATCAATGGCAGACGGCATGGTCACACTTGCTTCTTTCGGTGATTCAGTTGATGCAGATACACAAGCATCAATCACTGCAAAAGGTAAAGAAATCATTGCTGGAACATTTGCTCCATTCACAGGACCAATCAGCGACCAAGACGGTAAAGAAATTCTTAAAGCTGGAGAAAAGGCCGAAATTGGCCAGCTCCTCAGCATGAGCTTCTTCGTTAAGGGTGTCATCGGTTCCGCTAAGGGCTGATCTCATACATGACTAACGCCTCTCACGAGGTGGCGAAGGGGCCGCATCACGCAAGTGGTGCGGCCCCTAGCGCACTCTCGGCTCATTCCATTGTTAAACGCTTTCCGGGCGTTCTTGCTAACGATTCTGTTGACTTCGACGTTCTCCCTGGCGAAGTACACACACTCCTTGGTGAAAACGGCGCAGGGAAGAGCACGCTTGCTGCAATGTTGTGCGGCCTGTATCAACCAGATACTGGCTACATAACACGTAATGGTGAACGTATTGCGTTGTCATCACCACGCGCAGGGTTGCAACACGGCATTGCAATGGTGCACCAACACTTTCGCTTGGTCGAGCGTTTCACCGTTGCCGAAAACGTCATTCTCGGAAGCCGCGATCTTTCCTACAAATTGAATCGTTCCGAACTTGAAGACAAAGTTGCAGCCGTTGCCGAGTCATACGGTTTGCCCATCGAGCCGGGCGCAACTGTCGGAGACCTTTCAGTTGGCCAACGTCAGCGCGTAGAAATTGTGAAGGCGTTGTATCAGGGCGCAGAGATTCTGTTGCTCGACGAACCAACTGCGGTATTAGTTCCTGCCGAAGTTGAGAAACTTTTTGAAAATGTCCACGCCATGACGAAGGCGGGGAAGTCAATTGTCTTCATCAGCCACAAACTTGGTGAAGTAGTTGAAATTTCAGATCGCGTCACGGTCTTGCGCAACGGTCGCGTTACCGGACATGTGTCTGGCCGCGGTACTGCCGACACCAAAGAATTGGCTCGCCTCATGGTGGGCAGAGACATCGAACTAACGACACAACGCGCATCACACGCAACTGGTCATGAGATTCTTCAAATTCGTGATCTCTCGCTTACGGTCGGCGGCGTCAATGTGTTGTCAGATATTTCTTTCAACGTGCACGCAGGCGAAATGGTGGGCATTGCAGGGGTTGCCGGTAACGGACAGCGCGAACTTGCTGACACCATTGCAGGGCTCATGTCTCCCACCAGTGGTTCTATTTCTATCTCTGGCTCAATGACAACTGATCGCGGTCCAATCCATGCACGTGAACTTGGGTTGGCATATGTGCCCGAAGATCGTTTAGGTATGGGTCTTGTGCCATCAATGTCGATTCTCGACAACCTGTTGCTTACTCGAGACCGTCGCGTCGTCGTTGACCGCACAACCGTGCGCCCAGAAGCAACACGCCTGATTGAACAATTTGAGATCAAAGCAAACGGCCCAGACCACATGGCTCGCAAACTCTCAGGCGGAAACGCTCAGAAAGTTCTTCTTGCCCGTGAATTATCTGGTGGCCGAACCGCCACAAAATTGCTTGTGGTGTGCTCACCTACTCGCGGACTTGACGTTGGCGCAATTGAAACTGTGCGTGCACTTCTTGACGATGCACGCAGTGCCGGGCAAGCAATCTTGTTGATTTCAGAAGATCTTGATGAAGTGATGTCGCTATCAGATCGAATCTTCGTTCTGTACCGCGGAAGTGTTGTTCATGAGACGCCAGGCGAATCAGCGCAACTAGCAACGGTTGGTGCGGCGATGGCCGGACTCAAGCCAGAAGGAAAATCGTAATGCGCTCCCCCATTCGAATTGTGTTCGAGCAACGTAGCGAAACTCCAAAACACCTATCAGTTCTTGTGCCACTTCTCTCCGTAGTAGCTGCTCTTGTAGTCGGCGCATTGTTCTTGCTTGCAACCGGTTATTCACCTCTCGAGACATATTCCAACATGTTGAGTGACGGCTTCACGTCGTCACGCGGCATTACTGACACTCTCGGATTATCAACCGTGTTGATCTGCACTGGCATCTCTGCTGCGTTTGCATTTCAAATGAATCTGTACAACATCGGCGGCGAAGGCCAGTTGTATTTGGGAATGATTGGTGGGGCGTGGGCGGGTCTCGCACTTGGCAATCAATTGCCAACATTCGTCATGATTCCCGTTGTTCTTCTCGTTGGTGCTCTTGCTGGAGCATCGTGGATTCTGCTTCCTGCATTTGTTCGTTCTCGTTTAGGAACCAGCGAAATTGTGACCACATTGCTGCTGACATACATCGCAGCCAGTTTGGTCAAGCATTTCGTGTACTCACCGGGAAGTTTTTTTGTTACAAAGAATTCCGCATTTCCTCAAGGGCGTTTGGTGCCTGACTCCGCGTCACTGTCTGGAATTGGAGACACCTCGCTCTACCCCACTTTTTTCTTAGTCATCCTGATTGCACTCGTGCTGTTCTGGGTAGTGAAGAAAACAGAATACGGATACCGCATTCAAGTGATTTCAGATTCGCCACGTGCAGCTCATTACGCAGGCATCAACGCAAACCGCACCACGATGTCAGTGATGCTTATCTCTGGTGCACTGTCTGGCCTTGGTGGTGCAGTCCTCATTATCGGTCCGTTTGGTCGACTCGACCCAGGCATCATCTTGTTGGGCTACGGCTATGCAGGCATTGTTATTGCAGCACTCGCGCGTAACAACTTCTCCGCCATCATCGTGAGTGGCATTTTGTTTGCCGGCCTGCGTTCAGGCGGAGACAAACTGCAGATCTCTACAGACACACCAATACATATTGGGGTCATGTTGCAAGGAGCCATCTTGCTCTTCGCACTCGGCGGTGAGGCCTTTCGGCGCTATCACATCCATGCCGTACGCACGGAGAGGGCCACACAATGAACGGAAACATTTGGGTCTTAGCGTCTGCTGACTCGGTGGCCATTGCCACCACACTTATTCTCGCTGCACTAGGTGCACTGTTCACAGAGCGCGCTGGTGTTTTGAATTTGGGTATCGAAGGAATCTTGCTCACGTCTGCAATCTCTTCATTCCTTGCTGCCGATTCTTCAGGAAGCATTTGGCTCGGCCTTATTGTCGGCTCGCTCGTTGGTGCATTGCTTGCAGGCATCCACGCGGTGCTCTCTGTTGTACTTCGTGCCAACCAAATTGTTGCCGGCCTTGCACTAGTAATTTTCGGAACTGGCCTAGCCAACTTCCTCGGTAAGCCTGCTGAAGGAAAAACAGTCACCACCATTATCAAGCCACTGTCTTTCGGACCCTTGTCTGACATTCCACTTGTCGGGCCAATCGTGTTTCGGCAAGATCCCATTACGTATGCATCAGTCGTGATTGCAATTGTGTCGTCGTTGTATTTGTTCCGTAGTCGCCCCGGTTTGGAATTGCGCGCTACGGGTGATGATCCGGCAACAGTTGATGCTCAAGGTTTGTCCGTTGCATCAATTCGCATTCGCTACACATTGTTCGGCGGACTACTTGTTGGTCTCGGTGGCTCATGGCTGATGCTTGCGCAAAGTGCCGCATGGCATCAGGCAGCAACAACAAACGGTGTTGGCTGGATTGCACTAGCCCTGGTGGTGTTTGCCGGCTGGCGTCCGATGCGTCTGATCTTCGGCGCAATTTTGTTCGGCTTCACGTTGCAATTGCCGTTCACATTGCAGGCTGAACAAATCACGTTCATTCCATCTGCACTGATGCAAATGCTTCCCTACTTGGCAACATTGATTGCACTGATCGCATTAAGTCGGCCAAGTACACGCAACAAGCTAGGAGCTCCCAAATCTTTGGGAATCCCGTTTGTGCGTGACGAGCGCTGACGAATTTTTCTGGCGGAACGGAAAGGATTTGAACCTTCGGGGCTATTAACCCTCTTGTTTTCAAGACAAGTGCATTAGGCCGCTCTGCCACCGTTCAGTCTGACACGCTATCGGACGAGAACCCCGAGTTAGTCGCGAATTTGGGTGCGCAAATGGGCGACCCAGTCGTCGGCGTCTTGCCAACGGGCATCGGCATGTTCCCGCGCCGTATGTGCATGGTCGCCCGCTGCAGGATATGACCCAAGGAATTTCACGCCACCCTGCTTGGTGTGCAGGTCACGCAATACGTCTGCCATCAGTTCGTCGCCCACGTGGCCGTCTGCATAAATAATGAAGCAGTAGTCACCAAGCCCACCAGCTTTTGTGGGGCGCGATGACAGAAGCGACAAGTTAATGCGGCGTGCTGCGAATTCTTGCAGAATCGAAATCAAACTGCCCGGTTCGTCGGCACGCTGAAATACCACGATGCCTGTTTTGTCATGACCCGTAGGTTGTGGAATGCCCTGTTGCGACACCAACACGAAACGTGTTTGGTTTCCGGCATGGTCTGCAATGTCGCGTGCAACAACCGCAAGACCATACAACTCTGCGGCGTTGGCAGGCGCTAATGCTGCTAAACCTTTTTCGCCAGCAGCACTTCGCTCACCCACACTACGCGCAGCATCAGCAGTGGAGTTTGCTGCATGAACCTCGGCGTTCGGCAATGTGTCGCGCAACCATGCACTGCACTGTGCCGTTGCAACAGGTATCGACAACACAACTGAAACATCAGACAACGAAGTCCCAGCAGCCGCAAGCAAACAATGTTCAATGTCAAGAACAACTTCGCGTTGAATCAACAATTCGTAATCAAAGATCAGAGCATCTTGTGTGAAGTTGACTGTTCCTTCAATGGAATTCTCAATGGGGACAAACCCGGCATCAACATCACCGCGCGCAACAGCATCAAGCACGTCTGGCACGCTGCGATACGGAACTAATTCAGACGCAGCAAGATCAGCCTGCGTGAGCAGAGCTTGTTCGGTGAAAGTACCGAATGGGCCAAAGAACCCGATGCGTTGTGGTGTTGATGTCACGAGAAGAAAGGTTACGCCCTGATCTGCGTGAGATCAGGCTGATTTGTTCTGGTTATTTCACACCGGCAGCTGCATTAGCTGCCTTCGTGATGTCTTCAACAGGAACTTCACCAGACGTGCGACTAGTCACGTTGCCTTTTGCGTCAATGAACGTAAGGAATGGATATCCGCCCACGCCGTATGCAGCAGAGGCATCTTGTTTTTCACTGTCGGCGAACTGATCGAATGTCCACTTCTTAGCGACCAACCACTTCGACGGTGGCCAGTTGGCTTGGTCTTGACGGGATGCAGTGGTGACGCCAACAACGCGAAGGTTTGAAGGCATCAGACCTTTTGCTTTCCAATCGTTCAGCACAGGAACTTCATAGTTGCAGTGAGGGCACCAGTGCGCAAGGAACACAACCATTGTTGCTTTGCCATCAGAACCCGGATCAATAGTGACGGGGCGGCCGGCCAAGTCGTAACCAGTAAGTGTGGGGGCAGCTTTGCCCACTGCAGGGTCATCGCCGCTCTCTGGCAATTGTGGAAGCACCTCACCAGCAACGGTGACCTTCTGATATTCAGCAGCGGCAACGCCACCAGGAACAGTGACACCTGAGCTTGTTGCAGGCTTTGTTGAACCACCAGCGGTACCGAGTGACACAGCACCTGCGATACCAACAACAACCAACACGATGTACATGATTACTTTGAGGTTGCCGCTATCTCTCACACTTGAAGCGCTCGACTGCTTCTTCTTGCGTTGATTCTGAGCCATGATTAATTCTCCTGAAGGGTTGAAGTTGAATCGGTTGTTTGTTCGCGCATAATCGCAAGCGACACTGCAATGACTGTAATGAATGCACATCCAGCCATGAAGCACAGCGTAACGAAGCCGAGTTCGCGGAACCACACTGCAGTACACGGAACATCAAGACTGCACACATTGGTCTCTAATGTTGGGAACCACTCGAGCAAGTAGTGGTATGTAGACACAAGAAGTCCGATCGGCGCCAACACAATGGTGTAGCGCGCGATATTTTTGTCGTTGCGCAATGCAGCAACAAACGAGATAATGGCAATGCTGAATATGCCAATGCGTTGGTACCAGCACAACTTGCACGGAGCAAAGCCCACGTGCTCGCTGAAATACAAACTTCCCACCATGGCGCCGGTGGTAATCATGCAGATAATCCACAATCCGCTGGCTCGCACCTGGGTCAGCCACGCGCTGGTCCAGGTCATGCGATCCTCGAGGACGAGGGCCGCGAGGGTAATGATTCCGCCAGCCAGAGTGGCAAGGGCCAAGATGGCCGAAAACAGCTCAACGGCTTCCCTATTCATCCGCCCATTCTGTCGTGTCTCAGGCCCAATCAGCAGGCACACCATGGTGGCGTTACCCCGTATTAGTGGCAGGCTTGAACCCGTGAGTTCCCAGGCCCTTGGCATCGATGCCCTCCACGCCATGCGCACCGAGCGCCGCAAGCATCGAGTGGCCGATATGGATTGGTTTGAGGCCCTCTATCGGGTCTACATCTCGGCTTTTCTCGGCGGTGGAGCCATTTTGTTCCTGTCGGGGCTGTCGGGCGACAAGCCACTGCTCGGGTCTGACCTACACAACGTGATCGCGAATACTCCTCATGCCGTTGGCCTCGTTGCCTCCATCGTCGTGTTTCTCGGGTTACGCAGTGGTGCCAATGGCGGACCAATCGCCGTGGAAGAACCTGAAGTGCGTCACGTGTTGTTGGCGCCTGTTCCCCATTCCGCAGTTTTGCGCCACCCCGCTATTCAACGACTGCGCACATTTGCATTCATGGGCGCCATCGCAGGCGCTAGTGCAAACCAATTACTCAGCCGACGCGTCACGGCGTCGGGAACTTCGCTTGTTGTGTGGGCACTGTGGGGTGCAATCGCCGGCGCGCTGATGGCAATGTTGTTCGTGATTGCTGCATTGCTCATTCATGGTCTAGGTATTTCGCGATGGCTCACTACTGCAATTGGTACTGCGCTAGTTGGTTGGCAAGTTGCTGTCACATTCGGCGACACAAACATTGCTGGCCCGTTTGATTTCATCGGCAGCATTAGTCGCTGGTGGTTGTATGGCGTTCAACTACAAGATGTTGTTGCAATTGTCGTTGTGTTGGCCTTCGCAGCACTTGCTGTGTATCTAGCTGGCAACTTGTCGCTGGAAGCATTGTCGCGTCGCAGTGCACTGGTATCGCAAATGAAGTTCGCTGTCACATTGCAAGACATTCGCACAGTTGTTCTGTTGCGTCGCCAACTCAGCCAAGAACACATGCGCGTCAAGCCGTGGGTGAAGGTGCCACGTATCTTTCGCCGTGACATCATTGTTGGTCGAGGACTTCGCAGCTTGATGCACTTCCCATGGCGTCGCATCATGCGAATGAGTCTTCTCACTATGACCGCCGCTGCCGCTTTAGTAATGGCATACCGCGGCACGTCTCCAGCAATTGTTGTTGCAGGCCTGTTGTTGTTCATCGTGGGACTTGACGCTGTTGAGCCGTTGTCGCAAGAAGTTGATCAACCAGACCGCACTGATTCGTTACCCATCGAACGCGGACTGTTAATGACAAAACATCTCATCGTTCCCGCCATTGCAATGACACCGTTTCTTCTTACTGGCGTACTCACCGCATTTGTTCTTGAGCCACAGGCTTCCACCATTGCGTACGGCTTTTTGGTAGGAATTCCAGCTGTTCTTGCTGGTGTCGCTGGTGCATCTATCAATGCAGTCAAAGGCGCGCCAGACCCTGTGGGGGGCGCGAACCAAGGTCTTGCGTTGCCACCAGAAATGAGCGGCATGGGCACCGTCATACGTTCCGCATTCCCACCTGCAATCTCCATCATTGGTTGCTTGCCCGTTATCGCATTGCACCACAGTGTTGAATCAGGCGGCCCAGTGTTAGGCAACACCATTCGCGGTTCCGTCGGCATCTTGCTGGTGCTCGGACTTGTCGCTGGTTGGGTACGCCAACGCGACGCCATTCTCATCTGGTTCCGTAACGCACAGAAAACTGCTCAAACATCAAAAGCCGAAGGAAATTAATATGGCTCGCTCACGTCGCAACGTTCCACAACCAAAAGAACACTCAGCACTCAGCATCGACAATGTGTCAAAGTTGTACGGCACTGCACCAGCACTTGACCCCATTTCATTCGACATCAATACAGGCGATCGTGTTGCACTCATCGGCCACAACGGTTCGGGTAAAACAACTCTCATTCGCATCGCTGCTGGCCTGCTTGATTCGTCAACAGGCAGCGTCAGCATTGGTGGTGCGGCATCTGGTTCACTGTCTGCTCGTGCAGCATTAAGTTTCATTGCCGACCAACCAACCTTTTACGATGACTTGTCTTTGTGGGAACACATGGAATATGTCGCACGCTTGCACGGCGTTGAAGAGTGGGAACAAACAGCAGCTGATTTGTTAGGTCATCTCGGTTTGTATGACCGCGCAGATGACATGCCGAACCGTTTCAGTCGTGGTCTCAAACAGAAGTCTGCAATTGCACTCGGCTTCATTCGTCCGTTTGATTTGTTGCTCGTCGACGAGCCGTTTGTTGGTCTCGACGCTGCCGGCAAGGAAGCCCTCCTCGAACTTCTCGCCGATGCCACTGCGCATGGGTCCACTGTGGTGGTTGCCACACATGAATTGTCCTTTGTACACACCGTGAGCCGCATTATTGCCCTGCGCGACGGCCGCCTCGTGTACGACGGCGGAACAGACGACATCAACGTTGATGGACTTGTCCGCACTGAAGACCCTGCGGGCGAACACGACGGCGAACGGCACTAGTCTGTAGTTATGTACACGTACGACGTCATTTCCGAATCGGTCCGTAACCCTCACCAACTTGCTTCAGAGCTCACGCGCCGTTCCAACGAAGGTTGGGAAGTAGTCCAAATCGTTTTTGACGGCGCCGCCTGGTTCCATGCATTCATTCGCCACAGTGGCTATGTGTCAGTCGCTCCGCACGCTGGTATGTCTCCAGATCAACTTAAAGCCAATGTTGCTGCACCCGCCGCCCCAGACACTTCAGTCATCGGAGCAACTCCAGTTGCGTCCACCACCGCTACTGGTACAACACCCAATGTTCCGGCCGACTGGTACAAAGACCCATCTGGTCGTTTTGAATTGCGCTACTGGAACGGCACGGCCTGGACCGAGCACGTTGCCACCGGCGGAACTCAATCCACCGACGCTCCTCGGTAATCAGTCATGCAGGCCATCTCTATTGGTCACGCGGGCATTCTCATCCGCACGCAAGGAATCACTATCGCGTGTGATCCGTGGTTTGAACCAGCGTTCTTCGGTTCGTGGTTTGTCTTTCCTCGTAATGACCAATTAGCGCCAGACATCATGCACGACGTGTGCAACCCCGACTTTCTTTACGTCTCGCATTTACACGGCGACCATTTCGACGCTTCGTTTCTTACGAAACACATGAACAAGAACACCACGGTGTTGTTGCCAGATTTTCCAACGCGCGAAATGGAACGTGAATTCAACAAATTGGGATTCCGTAATTTTGTTCGCACCATTCGTACTAAAGAACATGTCATCGCGCCGAATATCACTATCGCTATTCACACAGAGACATCAATTACCGATGGGCCTGGTGGTGACTCGGCTCTTATGGTGTCAGACGGCGAAGCGCGCCTTGTCAACCAGAACGATTGCCGCACCAATGATCTCACGGCGTTACTTGAACACGGCCCTGTTGACCTGCATTGGTTGCAGTACTCGGGCGCTATTTGGTACCCCATGGTCTACGAAATGGATACTGCGAAAAAGAAGCAACTGTGCGTAGAAAAAGTGGAGAGCCAGTTTGCGCGTGCCACTCGCTATGTCGAAGCCATCCACGCCACCACTGTTGTTCCATCTGCTGGCCCGCCATGTTTCTTAGATCCTGAACTCTTTGGCCTCAACATGATCACCGGCGATGAAGTCAGTATCTTTCCAGACCAAACAGAGTTTCAACGTCGCTTGTCAGACGAAGGTCGCTTGAATGCCGCAACCACAATTCCCGGGACCACATTCACCGTTCTTGGTGGTGGCGTCACAGTGGAACAACCAATGTCGGGCGAAGACATCACGCGCATCTTCACGCATAAGGCCGAATACTTAGCGAAGTACCAAGCCGATTACGCACAGTGGCTAGTTGACGCTCGCGCTTCGTGGGCGTCACCATCTACTGACATCATTGCAACATTGAAGTTGTGGTGGGAACCATTGATGGCAATGGCAACCAGCGTGCGAACAGGAATCGGCGCAAACTGTCTCATCAACGCTGGTGACATTCAGATCTATATCAACTTCGTTGATGGCCTCGTGCAGCCATACACAGACCAACCATTTGGTTTCCGTTTCGACATCCCACGCGACTTAGTAGAGAACGTTGTTGCCAAGCGCGCCGTTGACTGGTCGAACTCCTTGTTCCTGTCTGCACGCTTCACCGCATGGCGTGCTGGTGATTACAACGAATACATCTATAACTTCTTTAAGTCACTCTCTGTTGAACGCATGTCACGCACAGAGTCTGAAGCAAAGAGCAAGCTAAACGGAGTTCCCTCGAACGAAGGCGACATTGAAATCGGAGACTACACCGTGCAACGCCGGTGCCCTCACCGCAATGCTGACCTCAGTGTGTTTGGCGAAATCGATGGCGACGACCTTGTGTGCACATTGCACGGCTGGCGTTTTGATCTTGAGACTGGTGCATGCCGCAACGCTGAAGAACGCCCCATCCGCGTCAAAAAGCGCAACTAAGTGTCCTCACTCGGCTGAGTGAGCCCCGTAACAGTCTGTTCGATGTCGACAGGTTCTTGTGTAGTGCTCCATGCCCGATGTTCTTTGTTCGCAATGATCGGATCAAGAGCCTTAGTAATTCTCCTTCGGTCAGTTGAAGTCAATCCAGCAGATATCTCATAAAGATTGTGGCGGTTCGTCAGACTAGAGAGAAACAGCAGGTCTTGTTGGTGACGCAATAGTTCGTCTGTGGTCAAGCTTAAAATTTCTGTACACGCTGCAGCTTTGGATATGAAGGCCCCAACTATTGAAGGCGTTCGAATAACTGTTGTCTTGGCATTCCACAGGACTTCTACCGTGATCATGCGATTAAACGCCTGACTAAGGCCGGGTGCCTGTATTGCATATGCCGAGCCGGAAGTACTGACTCTCTCCGAGCCCATTCCCTCTGGCGCAAGCAAATCAATTGCGATGTCTTCTTTTCTAAAACGTGAAACCCCATCTATTGATGTCTCGATACTGAATCCCATACCAATCAAAGTTTCTGCCATCTTTTTCATCGCTTCGCGCGTATGCCCACGCACATCCACTCCGAGATCTAAGTCGCGAGTGGTTCGCGGGAATACAACAGACTCCATGGCTGCATGAAGTCGCACCATTTGTCCTCCGAATACTCCCCAACTTTCCACTGGCACTAGTAGTGACAATTGATGAAGCGCTTCCCAGAGTGGAACTTCGTCTGGGGTGACTTCAAGGGATATGGAAAACATGTGGCCTACTTCATTGCATTAAGAACTTCCTTGGCAGAGCGGTAATCACCTTCTGCGACGAGGTCGACCAATGCGACCATAAGTGGAACATGATGTTCGAACTGTTGAAGTACATCAGACTCAACAACTCGAATAATGACATTGGGGTCTGTCACATGATCTTGCGATACGTATTTCTTAAACACCTTCTCAACATCGTTGACATTGAGATACAAATCCACAGGCGGCCCAAGTGTCACCATTGCCTTGAATTTTCTCCCAGCATCAACGCCAGACAGCACAACCCGCGGATCCTTTCGTAGGGCGTCAAGAAACCCGGGAATCACATGAACTCCATGTCGCTCAGCTCTCCGACGACACAACACCGCCAACTTTTTCGCATCGTCCATTGTGCGAACCTTGCTGCCTAGTAATTCAGCCCATGCGCGCCCAGGCAAATAGGGCCGACCCCTTTCTGGGCGAGTGCTTGCATATCGATGCACAGATGCGGCATCGATCATCCATGAGCGTCCCCACTTTGAACCCAAAATTTCACCACGAGACAACAAACGGCCAACTTGAGCCTCGGACACATCGAGAACCTTTGCCGCATTGGAAACAGTGAAGTTCTGCATGCAGGCAGAATAGCAATAATAGGTTAGATAACCAACGTATTAGTCGAGCATCATGGGCAGCTCGCACCAAATGGTGAGGCTGTATTTCACACCGCGAGTCAATTGACTGCTGGCATGAGGGTGAGTTACCAAACTTGGCCACGCGATCACATCGCCAACTGGCACGTCGGCATTAGAAAACTTCTGTCGAGGAAACTCCAACACTGCGCCTTCATAGTCGTCATTCAGTTTGATGCTTGCGCTCACTTGCGCCACATCATGGTGCATACGTAGCTCTTCTTGTTCACCCATGGCGTAGCGAATTACAAACGCATCACGCAGGCCGTGGTAATCAATCAGCGGCCACCACTGTTGCAATGCCGGCCACAAACGAATCCCAATGTCTTGTTCCACGGCCTCAAACAACCGCGGTGCAATAGCAGCCAATGAAATTTCGTACCCTGGCACTGGGTCATCGCTTTGTTGCGCAAACCCACCGGCTGCTTGCGCGGCTTGAATCAACGTGGCACAAAACTCAGGGGTCCAAAACGGCATCTGCACAATCTCTTGCCCAACCATTACGGCCTCGCCATCGCGCACTGCGCCTTGATAGCCAAGTATTTGTTCAAGATTTCCCATTCAAACAGCCTGTCACTAAACATGCTTCGGAATGTGGAAGGTAGTTATTCTTCTTGGCTACCTGGCAGTGGCTCGTTCAATAACGAATACACCTTGTCACCAAATCGAATATTGACTTCCAATTTTCCACCCATGGCAACAGACAAACGCCACAACTTGGAGATGGTCGCGGGGCGCTTCAGCATCTGGCATACGCCTGGCTGCGAGATATGCAATGCCTCGGCAATTTGCTTCTGTGTAATTTTGCGACGCCTGCGATTGAGATTGACGTAATACGCCACTATCTCTTGCCACATTTCCTCAGAACCCTCTTCTTCAAGTTGCTCATAATCCGGCGATTTATAGATTGCTTGAACACCTGGCAGATCAAAGAAGTTTTTAGTGGCCATTTTATTTGTCTCCTAATTTGCGAATGTGCTCTTGAAACAGGTTGTCTGCACGCTGAATCGCATCGACATACCAGTCATTCCAGCGAGAATCTTCTGACTTATCCCCGCCGAGAAGCAGAACAGCTCGTCGTTCCGGATCAAAGGCAAAGAGAACGCGAAGTGCCCCTTGTGAGGAGACACGAAGTTCTTTCATGTTTTTGAATCGACTGTTGCGAATGGTGTCGACATACGGACGCCCCAATGTTGGGCCCGTTTGTTCCAACCGGGAGATCGCTCGCATGGTCGCCGCGTATTGCTTGTCTGTCAGGCTCATCATCCACTCCTCGAACTCTCCGGTGGCCACCACCGCCCATGGGCCGGTCACATCGGCCTTTTCCACAGTATAAGCATTTACTTATATTCCGTACGGCTGGCCATACCTCTCATGTGTGCCCGCCACCGGCACCAATGGCACCCCAACTGGCATCTCAACCCCAAGCCCCACCTCGCCCGAGTCCCCGTACCCTTACAACGGCTATGGATAGCAAGAAACCCCGTCAGATGGATCGCAGGCAGCGCATGGAGGCCATCCTCGAGCGCGACGGCGACCTCTGCGTCTGGTGTTCGGTGCAGTTCGACGACCGCCTCAACCCCGCCACCACCGAGCATTTGGTCCCCTCTATTAAGGGCGGTCCCAGCTGGATTGAAAACGAAGTGGCGGCCTGTCGACGATGCAATAACGAACGCGGCCACCAAGGCCCCGCCGGTTGGTTACAGGACTGCGTGGGAATGGGCCGCACGCCTCGACCAGAGATTGTGATCGCCGGTTTGCGACGGTTGCAACTAGCTATTGAAGACCGCGGCGGCCAACGTAAATCACGTCCGTATATCGATACGAACCTGCGACGTTTAGTGAACGCTTACCCCGACCCGCGCTAAGCACAGCCGACAGACGAGCGAGTGATTACAACTCTTCAGCGAAACGGCGCGACAACTT